>JAZKGO010000108.1:0-14979 GCA_040385875.1 Bacteroidota bacterium | reverse complement strand
AAGTAGGTAAGCGCCAGGATATTAAAACTAAAAGCCTCAAGCAAGAAATTGCTTGAGGCTTTTAGTTTTATAGCCCTTGATATAAAACGGATCTAAGGGATCAAGTAAAAAAGTGGACCAAGCAAAAAAGTTCGGGAGCTGAAAAATCCATTTTAATTTTGAAAGAAAAATTATATTTTAGATTTAGCATTACTACAATTATTACTCCCTGAAGGTCTGGCAGAGTATTTTGAACTTGAAAAGGTTGATAAAACCCCTGAATCAATACACCTTTATTTATCTGAAAGGAATATTCATCCTATTGAATTTTCTGGTCAAAAATTAACATCAAAAGGCTTTTTTGATGAAATTGAAGTTCGTGATTTTCCATTGCGGGGAAAACCTTGCTTTCTAAACCTTAAAAGAGGTAATTGGCTCAATGGAATGACAAGGAAGACTGTTTTTAGGGATTGGCAAATGTTGGTTAAGGGTAAAAAAAATGCCCCAATGTTTACAATTTTTTTTTTAAAGCATTTTTAGACACTAGCCCGATAAGTAGTAAAACATTAGGAAAATATTTTGGGCTTGATTACGAGCGTTTGGAGAAGCAGCATATTACTCTTTTCAGTGATTTTACAAGTTGAGACCAAAGAGATGATGCCATTGATTGGATACTTTTTCAAGAAAATATAGAAAGGAACCTCTCAATTGATTAAAACTCTTTGTAGCAAGGTAAACTTTATACAATTGTTACCGATAAGGCCGCAAATAGGCGAAAAAGAGCTATTGTGCAATGATAAAGGGTACAGAAAGTGAAGTGTAATTAACATTTTACATAAAATAAAGAGATCAATAATGGAAAAGTAAACGAGGTAACCTTGGATTTAACCCGAACTATTTAACGAATTGTAAAGCGTAGCTTCCCAAATGCAAAATTAGTTTCCGACTAGGCGTCCCCGACCGCTTTCATGTTCAGCAGTTAGCTTTTGATACCGTACAAGAAATTCGAATAAATCACCGTTGGATGGCAATTGAGCAAGAAAATAAGGAAATAGAACTAGCTAAAGAAATTTAAAAAGCACATATGCCCGACATTCTAGAAAATGGAGATACTTTGAAGCAGTTATTGGTGCGGAGCAAATATTTATTATTTAAGAACGAGTCAAATTGGACCCCCTCGCAAGCAGAAAGAGCTGAGATATTATTCAGATTGTACCCATCTTTAGAAAATGCTTATAAATTGTGTCGAGAATTATCATGGATTTTCAATAAATCAGCCAATAGGTTAATTGCTTTTAAAAAGTTAGCCCTTTGGTATAATAAGATTGAACAAGCAGGTTTTAAATCATTTAACACAGTTTCAAGAACCATTCAAAATCATTATCAAAATATTCTTAACTATTTTGATAATACGGCCACAAATGCCTCGGTAGAGTCATTCAACGCAAAAACCAAGGCATTAGAAGCCAATTTAGAGGTGTGAGGGATGTAAGTTTCTTTCTTTTTAGGCTTTCTAAAATTTATGCGTAATTGCCCCCCAACTTTTTTGCTTGATTCGAGAATAGGAGGGAGATATGTATCAAATCATGTATCAAATAAAAAAGCACCTAACAATTTGACTTGCTAAGTGCTTGATAATGAGAGCCTTCTATCGGGATCGAACCAATGACCTACTGATTACAAGTCAGTTGCTCTACCAGCTGAGCTAAGAAGGCGATTTGGTGATGCAAAATTAACAGTTTTTACCGTTTTTTCAAAATAATCACTTAAAAATTTTCAATTTAATTTCTAATTGTTTGTTATTCAGCAGCTTGCCGTATAACTTTTAATTGATGTTTGAAATGGGCTAAGTCTTCTTCTCCTTTTTTTATCTTTTGCTCAAAGTCACCTTTAAGTTTATCTGCATTTTTAGATCGTGCAAAAAACTCCAGATTGTTTTTGAGAGTCGATAAATCATTTTCCAAGTTTTGGATTTTTGACCTAATATCAGTTTCTTTTCTAACAAAATCTTTAGCAGATCCTTTGTCATTTTGTTTGATAATTTCCACTTCAGTTTGAAGGAATAGCTTTTCCTTTTCTTTTTCGGTTAATTTACCAATGGCACTCACATAAGCATTTATTGCCGCTATATATCTTTTTTGAATGGAAGAAATTTCAGATTTAGGAACAAAGCCAATAGCAGCCCATTCCTTTTTAAGTTCTGGTAGCTGATCAATCCCTGCCCCATCTTTGGCATTTTTTTCAATTTTTTCACAAAGAGCTAGTTTTTTGAGCAGATTTTCCTGGAAAGCACTTTCAGACTCTGAGGTTTTTTGACGTTTTTTATTGAAATAACCGTCACAAGCAGCTTTAAATCGATCATAAATCTTATTCCTGAATTTTTCTGGAACATGGCCAATTTTTCGCCAATCTTCTTGTAACTTAATTACTGCTTTGGTAATCTCTGATGAGTCTTCCTCAGAGTTAAGATAGGTTTCAACTTGCTCACAGAGGGACTCCTTTTGCTTCAAATTTTCTTCTCTTTTTGATTCTAAAGCTTTGAAGAAATCTCCTTTGTTTCGGTAAAATTGTTTTACCCCATTCCAAAAGCTTTTACTTATCTCTTTGGTTTTTTCTTTAGGTAAAGGTCCCTTTATGGCATCCCATTGTTTTTGAAGAATGTCGATTGCTTTTGTTTGCTCAATCCATTCATTTATACTTTCCGATTTGAAAGAAGTAAATAGTGCTAATGAGTCAAGTATTTTTTGTTTTGCCAGTAAGTTTTCCTCGAAAGACCCCTTTAATAATTCTAGTTGACTCCTTCGTTTGTCATAAATTAGGTCAAGTGCCGCTTTGAATCTTTGCCAAAGCAGTTCGTTAGCTTCTTTTGTTGCTGGCCCAATATGCTTAAATTCTTCATAAAAATGAGTGGCTTCTTGCAAATGCTTATTGGTAAACTCTTCTGATTGAATTTTTTGAGCAATAGCTTCCACTTTTGAACATAACTCTACTTTTAGATTTAGGTTTTTCTTCCTGTCCAATTCTAAAAGTTCAAAATAGATTCCTCTGTTGCTATAAAATCTATCCACCAATGCATGATAAGTCTGCCAAAGAGTATTATTGTGTGGTGAGGCAAAATTACCAGCATTTTTCCACTCCTCCTGTAATTTTCTGAGAGTTAAAATATTTGCTTTAATGGTTGAAATATTACCATCCTCATTATCGGCCAATACTCTTAATTGATTTAATAGCTCAGTCTTTTTAGTAAAATTTTGTTCTTTACTTTTTTCCTGCTCATTGAAATGGTGAAATTTGAGTTCTTTAATCTTTTTATAAAGCTCGTCAAATTTTAGATTTTCATCATTTTCCTTGTATTCAAAACCATCCTCTGATTCATTTTCAATCTTATACTTTTCAAGAGCTTGTTGTAAATCAGCAGCTTTAAAAGTATCAAATAATAACTTTATTTCTTTTAAAAGTAAATCTGCTTTTTTGAAATCACCGTTTGAAGCAGTTTCTGATTTTATGGTTAGTAAAGCCTTTTCCAAAAGCTCGATTAGCTCAGTTTTTGAATGATTTGAGTAATCAACTTTATGGTCAGCAAAACTCACTTCTAATTCTTCAATTGAATGATTGAGTGTGTCGGCATTTGGAATGACAACTAACTCATTTTCAACTTCTTCTTGGACTGGAGTTTCATCCAATTTCTTCTTCTTTTTAGGTGCTTTTGTTACTTCTGGTTGTTCCAAATCTGTATTTGGCTCAACAACTATTTCACCCACAGTTATATCAATCACATTATCCAAATTAGTATTCTCCACAACTGATTGATTGCTCAAATTCTCTTCCATTTCTAGTTTCCCTTATACTTTTTTCAATTTATTTTGCCCTAGTTGGGACCTTTGCAAAGGTATGAAAAAAAAAAACGAAAATGTTTTTTACTTTTGCAAAGATTTAACCCATTTCTAATATCAATTCATTAGAAATGGTCATTTCCATGAGTGTAAATATAATTGAAATCATTTAAATAAAAATTATTTATGGATATTTCTAGTTTGAGGGAAGATTATTCAAAGGCCGAGTTGTTAGAAAATATCGTTTTAGAACAACCTTTTTTACAGTTTAAAAAATGGTTTGAAGAAGCACTTAAATCGAATGTTTTGGAGCCCAATGCGATGCATTTGTCAACTGTTGGGCTCGATTTGAAACCTTCAGGAAGGATCGTTTTGTTGAAATATTATGATGAGCAAATTGGTTATTCTTTTTTTACAAATTATAAAAGCAAAAAAGGTAAGGAACTAGAAATTAATCCTTTTGCTGCACTCACTTTTTTTTGGCCAGAACTAGAAAGGCAAATCCGAATTGAAGGGAGTGTTGTAAAAATGAATGAATTAGAATCACAAAAATATTTTGAGATTAGGCCGAGAAAAAGCCAAATTGGGGCTTTAGCTTCTCCTCAATCCGAGCAAGTTGCCAGCAGGGGTATTTTAGAGAATCAATTTGAATATTATGAAAAAATATACGAAAATCAGCCAATTCCCAAACCTGAAAGTTGGGGTGGGTACACCCTTATTCCCGATTACTTTGAGTTTTGGCAAGGGCGTAGATCTAGATTACACGATAGAATAATCTATTCAAAAAATGAAAAGCTTGAGTGGGAAATAAGAAGGTTGGCTCCTTAAATTACTGAAAATAAGTCATTTATACCAAAGTTTCTACTTTTCAAGAAGCCCTCACCAAAAGTAAAGCCAGCAGGATGGCCCATGTTTCTTGCCCTTCCTTCTAAAAAATTAAAAAAATCAAGACTTGAAATGTATGAGGGTGTTTCATTGCTTTCCGGGTCATAAAATTGGCTCTTAAATGCTTTAATTGAATCCACTTTTTTGCTCCAGAATTTTGTAATATCAACCACAAAATCTGGGGTATGATCCATGTCCTGAATATAATGAAAGAGGTTTTTTGGTCTCCAATGTGGTTGCAAGGTTCCGTCTGGCAGGTAGGTTTTAATTTTTGGAAGTCCTGCTAAAAAGCAAGAATCTGTTGCTAGTTTGGCCCCTTTACCATGATCAGGATGGCGATCATTTGGGGTATTTGCTAAAACGATGTCTGGTTGATATTTTCTGATTATCTCAATTAGTTTGAGCTGATGAGCTTCATCATTTTCAAAAAAACCATCTCTAAACATCAAATTTTCTCTAATTGAAAGGCCTAATATTTTGCTGGAATTGTCCGATTCAATTATTCTTAATTCGGCAGAGCCCCTTGTGCCTAATTCTCCCTGCGTAAAATCGACGATTCCAACTTTATAGCCTTTCTCAATATGGGATAGAATAGTGCCACTACAACCCAATTCCGCATCATCTGGGTGTGCGGCTAATACTAAAATATCTAATTTCAATTTAGTAACTTAATTTAAGTACATTAAATGTAGCAACAAATATAATGTAAAATTCTATTTAGAATTTGATTTCTATGAATTTGTTATTTTACGGTCATATCTTATGTAAAATTATCTGATTCGTAGTTTACGACCTGCCATCAGATTGCCATTTACTGAAATTTTATTTTTTCTGGCCAATTCACTTAATGAAATATTGAACCTATTGGCAATGCCTGAAAGGGTATCGCCAGGCTTTACTCTTGTAAAAACACTTCTTCTATATTTTACTTTAGAGCCGGCAGTAAATTCATCTACTATTGCCGATCGACTTACATTAAAGGTCTCGGAAGTAAGAACTAATTGTTCAGATTTTAAAGCACCAACTGGAAAAACAAAAGTTTCTGTTGGGTTGAAAGGATTGCCTTCATAACGAGTTTCAAAATGCAGATGTGAGCCGGTGCTTCGGCCAGTATTACCACCTTGCGCAATCATATCGCCTGCTTTCACTATGGCATTACTCGAAATTTCTGCTTTATTTAAGTGGCCATAGAGTGTTTCTAGACCATTATAATGGCGAACCACCATAAATCTGCCATATCCATTGCCATCCCATCCAACTATTCTCACAATGCCATCAAATGCCGAATAAACAGGATCGCCAGTTTCTAAATCAATGTCTACTCCTGCATGTCTTCTGCCCCAGCGATAGCCAAATTTTGAAGTAATAGGGCCATTGTTAGTCGGTGAAGAAGAAAAATGGTTGTTTGATCGGTCAACTAAATTAAGTACCACTGGGCCTTCAAAATCTTTCGGATCAATATCATAAGGATCAATATTTCGCTCGTCCCAAACAGAGTAATAATCGGCCACTTTTATCCAATCTTCGTCCGTTTCACCCAATTGTATTTCGTCTTCAATCTCAATGATATCTTGCCTACCTTCGGTGATTTTAATTGTCGGACTCAGATTGGTGCTATCCACAAGCGATACTATTGAACGTGTTTCTTGGGCTTTGAGGGGGATATTTTCCTCATTGTATTGTTTGTCGAGAATTTGCTTGGGTACATTTTCTTCTAAAAAATCAAATTCGTCTTTCTTCTTTTCAGAATCTTTGAAGTATGGATTATTAGGTTTGATTACAGTACTTTTTTTTATTCGGCCTTTTTCTCTGCCCTGGGATAGAGCTGAAAATCCTAAAATTGAGAATAGAAGAAGGAAAGTTATTTTTTTTATCATCATAGTTTGATCTATTTATTCGACTTTAGTAAAGTCAACCAACTGATTATCAATGAAATTCATGTTCTGTTAGATATCTTTCAGCATCTAATGCTGCCATGCATCCCGTACCCGCAGCAGTAACAGCTTGTCGATAAATATGATCTTGAGCATCTCCGCAAGCAAATATTCCCTCAACATTGGTACGGGAGGAGCCTGGTATGGTGTTGATATAACCTGAATCATTCATATCAATGACGCCTTTAAATATTTGAGTATTAGGTGAATGTCCAATTGCTACAAAAAAACCAGTCACGCTTATTGATTCCAATTCGCCGGATTTTAAATTTTTTATTTGGACACTATTTACTCCAGAATCATCGCCCAATATTTCTACGGTTTCGCTATTCCAATGCATTTGAATTTTTGGGTTATTCAATACCCTTTTTTGCATAATTTGCGAAGCTCTTAATTCGTCTCTACGTACAATCATATGTACTTTGCTACATAAATTGGCCAAATAAGTGGCTTCTTCAGCAGCAGTATCGCCACCACCCACTATCGCTACTTCTTGCCCACGAAAGAAAAAACCGTCGCAAACAGCACAAGCTGAGACACCTTTTCCATTGAAAAGCTCTTCCGATGGCAGTCCCAACCATTTTGCTGATGCACCAGTTGCGATGATAACGCTATCTGCTGAAATTTGGTGTGCTTCGTCAATAGTAACTATCTTTTTTTCTCCTGAAAAATCAACTGCAGTTGCCAATCCATATCTATTATCGGTGCCGAAACGTTCAGCTTGCTTACGCAAATCTTCCATCATTTGAGGGCCTTGAATGCCGTCTGGGTAGCCTGGGAAGTTTTCGACATCATTTGTAATTGTAAGCTGACCGCCAGGTTGCATTCCTTGGTACATGATTGGATTTAAACCCGCACGAGAAGCATAAATTGCCGCTGTATAACCTGCTGGTCCTGAACCAATTATCAAACATTTAGTATGTTCCATTATTTGTAAAAAAAGTGATTTTATTCGAAAATTATTAATATATGTCTAACAAATATTTTATACAAAAATGCCATTATTATCTAGGAAAGCCAAATATTAAATTGACTTGGGTAGGTAAGTGGCTGAAAATAAGAGAGTTGGATATGTTAAAATTTGTTAATCGGAATTTTCAAGAAATATGGTGCCCGCAAAAAATAGCTTTATTATCAATAATTTCCCCACCCTTTCGAAACCCAAGCCCGCAGGGTTCTGATGAGAAAAATACTCCGGCTTGTAAGTATTGATTCTCATCTTTGATAAATTCAGTAAACTCTTGATAAACAGATATTTGTTTCGAATAATCTCCGTCGGTATGTTTTATTTCAATGCCATAAGATGAAACGATCGAAATGTTAGACCCCTCACGGCCAAACAGCACTTTTTTTACTGATTTTTTCCCATAAATAGGTTCAAATTTTGTTTCTAAAAGTAGCGGATGGTTTGGGTAAAGATCCCATAAGATTTTAAGAATTCCTTTCGATTGGAACAACAAGGTATAAGCAGGATTGAGCACTACTATTTTTTTGCCAAGCACTAATTCGGTGAGAATTTCTACTAATTCAGGCTCATCTTCTGCGATAAATTCCCAAGGGATGAGCTTAAACCAAAAAGGGAAGTTAGAATAATTATCCGGTTGATTTTTTTTGAAAATTCCTTCCGTTTTTGAAAACTCCACCTCTTCAATATATTCGGTATCTACTTGAAAGCCGGCCAGAGATGCGGCTTCTTTTAAGATGGTAACATTTGTACTGTCTTCAGGAAAGCCGCTCATACTTGAAAATAGAATAGCTGGTTCCAGATTTGAATTGAGTTTCTTAATCTCTGAAAATGAATAAGTTAAGCTTTCTAAAAGTGTATTAAATTGTTTGTTTTCTGAAAGATTATTGGCCATTAAACTTGCCCATTGGATAATTGCCGTTTCGGGAAGGCAAGTAGCGGTATCCGCATTAAATTCAATAAGTTTAATAGGTTTACCATCAAGGCCGCCACTAAGGTCAAATCGGCCATATAAATGCCAGTGGTCGTCATTTTCCCAACTATATTCAATCATTGGAATCAATGATTTTGGAATGCCTAAGGCTTGATAATTTTTAGTTTTTATTACGTGTTCAGCTGAATTAATAAACATTTCATATAATTCAGCAGTAGCTTCATAATATTTATTTGCCTCGTTTTCAGATACTTGTATTAAATAATCTGAGATATAGGGAGAGGTGTCTGCTGTGGTCCAATCCCAGCCCGAATTCTGGAGGAAATTGTCAGGCTTTTGGCTTAGAAATGTTTTGAGCATTTAATAAAGTCTGGCTATAAAGTTGTAAAATAGATTTGTTGAGGCCTCAAAATTAAACCTCCTATTATCCAAAAAATCCGCCACGACCAGAGCTTTTGAAAAATCCAGAACGACCAGCAATAGGTCTTGTAGTGCGAACTCGTGAGGCAGCCATTGATTCCTGTACCCTATTTCCTGAATAGAAAGCAGCACGGCTCATCCAAAACAGGGGGAAAAAGCCAAATCCATGTCCACCATTTCTATGAATAATGGTATCTTTTGGGTTGGTATTTTGGGAGATTTGCCCATCATTACGATATTTTGCTAGTTTACTTCCGGGTAGATTGGCAAGAAAATATCCCATGCCACCATATAACAGAGCATTAGGAAGATTGGCAATTTTGCCCAATGAATCAGGATTGTACCTAATTTCATCCTCAATCATTATTTGTGCTCGAGAGGTCGCAATGTTTTCGGTATGGCCATCCAAATAAGTAACAATCGCCTCTGTATCAGAGGCTTGGGTTTGGTCTTCTTTGCTTATTTTAAATTCACCAGGAGAGGTTTCTTGAATGTATGATTTTACCCCTTTTGTAAGTAGCTCTACTTCTTCATAGTCGCCACTAGCATTGTCCGAATTAGTGCAAGAGGTTGTTAAGCCACTGGTTCCCAGTGCTATAAAGGCCAAACTTGTGCTAATCGAAATGGCATTAGCTTTTTGCAAAAAGTTTTTCTTTGTTTGATTTTCCATTTTATTTGGCAATATTTCCAGCAAAATTAAATACAATTCTTTTATTATCTAACAATCTGTTAGGAGTGGTAAAAATGAACCTGTATTGGTGGGAATTGGAATGAATTTATAAAATCTTTACCTCGATTCTTCTATTTTGTGCTCGATTTTCTACAGAATCATTGGGGAGAGTGGGCATGGTTTCTCCATAACCGATTGCTTTAATCCTTGTTGGATTGATTTCATTCTCCACCAAATAATCAAATACTGATTTGGCTCTATTTTTAGATAAAATCATATTTTCAGAATCTTTGCCGATATCATCCGTATGACCAGAAATTTCGATAGAAATAGTGGGGTTCAATTTTAACAATTTACTGAGTTTTTCCAATTCTGTTTTGGATTCTTCTTTTAGTTCAAATTTCCCAGAATCAAAATAAATATTGTTCAGTATCTCTTTGCTATTTTTGAGAAGCGGCTCCAATTTTATATCCATATATTTGGCCGTTGAATCATTTTCGTGTGAGTAATCGAAGGCCACACTTTTGAAAAAGTAACCTTGTTTATTCACAAAAAGGCCGTAGCTCCCCCCTTGATTGAGTACATTCATGTATTCGCCAGTTTGCTCATCCGAAGTTGTTTTTGATTCTAAGTCATTGGTTTTCAGATTGTAAACTTCAATATCGGCTTTTAGTTTTTTATTTGATTTGGCATCTGTAATCACCCCTTTTACCACATTTGCCTTTTTGATTTTTTTTGCTAAAATAGGAGGAATGTCAAATTGGTATAGTAACGAATTACGACTTGCCTCATTTTGATTTTGCTCCAATGAATAATACCCTTTTTTGTTGTCGGCCGTAATAAATAATGAAACCTGATCACGGGTAGTGTTAATTGGGTAGCCAAAATTTTCGGGTTGTGACCAGTTATTATTGATTTTTTCTGAAAAAAATATGTCCATTCCACCAAGACCTGGATAGCCATCAGAGGCAAAAAATAGTGAAATTCCGTTTGGGTGAATAAAGGGAGAAATCTCATCGTCAATCGTATTTATCTGATTACCAATATTTTGTGCCAAGCTCCAGTTGCCTTCCTCATCTTTTCTGCTTACATATATATCACGTTTGCCAATCCCCCCTTTCCGATCGGAAACAAAATAAAGAACAGATCCATCTGCCGAAAGAGAGGGTTGTGATTCCCATTCTCGAGTGTTGATATTTTCGCCTAAATTGATTGCTTTTGGCCATTCATTGCCAGATTTGTAGCTCACAAATAGGTCACAACTTCCTAAACCATTTTTGGTATTGCAAGCGGTAAATACCAATGTTCGGCCATCAGCGGAAATGGCGGCAGTGCCTTCATTTTCATCTGAATTAATGTTGGGAGAAATAGGAGTAGGGTAAGACCAAACTTTGTTTTTGAGGTAAGAAACATAGAGATTCTCATCCTGGTTATTGCGATTATAGCCCGTGAAAACCAACATTTCTTTATCAGCGGTGAGTGATGGAAAATATTGACTATGGAATACGTTCACCCCTTTGCCTAAAGAAATAGGATTAATTTTTAGAGGATTTTTTACCGCTTCGGTCGCAAAGGAGGCATTTGCAATTATTTTTTTTGATTTTTTTACCAAACTATAAGCTTTTGGTGAAAGTTCTATGAACTTGTCTAACTGTTCGATAGCTTTTGTATAAATCCCTTTATCAAATGATTGAATGCCTAATATATGATAAATAATGGCCGTTGAGGGCAATTCAGGGGCTATTTTTAGACTTTTTTCGTAATAAGAAATGGCTAAATCTTTTTGTCCCGAAAGGTCGTAAACTTGGCCCAATCGATGATATGCTTCCGCAAAATTTGGATCCCGCTCGAGTGCACGCTCATAAAATGAAATGGCGCCTTGCTTATTATTATTACCGAAAGCCTCAACCCCCTTTTCGAAAAGAATGATTGCTTTTTTATCTGTAATGCTATATTCTTTTTGGGCAAAACTTTGATTTGCGAATTGCAAAAATAGCAATAAAATAGGTACTTTTGGCATTTTTTGGTTTTCCTATTATTTTAAACCAGAGAATTTGAAAATTATTGTTCAAATATTAAGCCAAATTTATGAGTTAAGGAATTTCCATAAATTTATGAGTTTGAAGGCTTATCTGCCAATTGGGGTTGCTTTTGATAAATTCTATGATTTTTGGCAACATTTCATCCTGACGACTCCACTCTGGTTGAAGGTAAAGTTTGCAGTTTTGATTAACCTTTTGTGCATATTCTATTGCAAAATCAAAATCTGAGTTGTTATAGATAATTACTTTTAGTTCGTTGGCTTTTTCAAAAATAACAGGATTAGGTGATTTGAATTTTTTTGGAGAAAAACAAATCCAATCCCAGTGGCCAGTAATAGACTCACAAACACCTGAAGTTTCAATATTAGTTTTGAAGCCAGCTATTTGCAATGAACTGGTAAGTTCGTCAAGGTTGTGCATCAGTGGCTCGCCACCAGTAACTACCGCCAGTCTTCCTGGGTGCTTTTGCGCTTCCTCAACTATATTGGTTATTGACAGTTTCGGATGCAAATCGGCATTCCAGCTGTCCTTTACATCGCACCAATGGCAACCTACATCACAGCCGCCTAATCTGATAAAATAAGCTGCATGACCAGAATAATAACCTTCACCCTGAATAGTGTAAAAGGCCTCCATTACGGGCAGAACGTCCCTGAATCTCTCAGAATTAGAGTTTTTTTGCTCAGTTATTTCAGATGATAATGTCCTATTCATAGGTATTTAAAATTTTGAAAGAGAATTTTCCAAAATGTGTAATTAAATTATTTGCAAAAAGAAAATTGATAATTTGCCATTTCTCCTATCATGGAAAGGACAAGAGAAATTGAAAATTTACCAACCTCCATTTGTCAATTGTTACTAGCTTTTTGTTTGTGCTTCCACCACGGCAATCGCCACCATATTCACAATTTCTCTTACCGATGATCCCAGCTGCAATACGTGAACGGGCTTTTTCAATCCGAGCAGAATAGGGCCGATGTACTCAATATCGCTTGCTTCTTTCAATAAATTATACGAAATATTGGCGGCTGATAGATTTGGGAAAATCAAAGTATTGGCTCCTTGCTCCGCCAATTTTGAAAAAGGATAGTTTTCTTTGACCAATTCAGTATCAAAAGCCAAATGGGCCTGAATTTCCCCTTCAACCACCATTTCAGGATATTTTTTTTGCAATATCTCAGTAGCATTTCTCATTTTTATGGCATCATCACCTTGGGCTGTTCCAAAATTGGAATAAGTAAGCATGGCTATCCTCGGCTTGATATTGAATGTAGCCACAGCTTTGGCCGTCAATTCAGCGATTTCAACAATTTCTTCGGTAGTTGGGTTGAAATTTACGGTGGTATCTGAGAAAAAAAGAGGCCCTTTTTTAGTCAATAAAATGTACATACCTGATACTTTTTTTACTCCTTCTTCTCTTCCGATTATTTGTAGAGCAGGTCGTATGGCATCTGGATAGTTACGAGTAAGACCAGAAATTACACAATCGGCATCACCAGTTTCCACCATCATAGAGGCAAAATAACTGCGAACTTGCATTTGCTTATGTGCCTCATACTGATTGTAGCCCTTTCTTTTGCGCATTTCAAAGAATAAATCACCATATTTTCGGAGCTGTTCAGCAGTGCTGGCCTCTCTTGTATCGATGATTTTTACTTTTTCAAGATCCAAGTGGTTTTCTTTAATAATACTCTTAATTTTCTTTTCATCCCCTAAAAGAATAGGTAGGGCAAAACCTTCATCATTACATTCTTGCACTGCCTTCAAAACTTTTAAGTTCTCCGCATCAGCAAAAACCACTTTTTTAGGATTCTGTTTGGCACGCTGAACAATGAATTTCATCAATGAATTGTCCAGCCCTAGTCTTTTAGCTAATAGGTTTTCGTATTCTTCCCAATTTTCAATGGGTTTTTGGGCAATGCCTGAATCCATGGCCGCTTTGGCTACTGCTGGTGCAACCGTAGTAATCAATCGAGGGTCAACTGGTTTCGGAATGATATAGTCACGACCAAAGCTTAAGTTCTTCTCATTATAGGCCAAATTCACAATATCAGGGACAGGTTTTTTGGCCAAATCAGCCAATGCCCGAGTAGCCGCCAGCTTCATTTCTTCATTAATTTCGGTAGCTCTTACGTCCAATGCCCCTCTAAAAATATAAGGAAAACCCAATACATTGTTTACTTGATTGGGGTAATCTGAACGACCCGTTGCCAATATAATATCTTGTCGGGCAGCTTTGGCTTCTTCATAAGGAATTTCAGGATTAGGATTGGCTAAGGCAAATACAATGGGGTTTTTAGCCATTTTTTTTACCATTTCGCCTGAGAGCACATTGGCCACAGATAGCCCTATAAATACATCTGCCTTTACAATTGCCTCATTCAGAGTTCTGAAAGGGGTATTTCTTGAAAAAACCTGTTTGTATTTATCCAAATCTTTACGGCCATCATGCAGAACACCATCAATATCCAACATGATTATATTTTCAAGCTTTGCCCCTAAGCCTACGTATATTTTGGCACAAGAAATCGCCGCTGCACCAGCACCATTTATGACAAATTTTGCTTCCGTTATTTTCTTTCCAGCAATTTCTAATGCATTTAAAAGAGCGGCACCAGAAATAATCGCAGTGCCATGTTGGTCGTCATGCATCACGGGTATTTTCAATTCCTTTCGCAGCTGTTCCTCAATTTCAAAGCATTCTGGCGACTTTATATCTTCCAAATTCACTCCTCCAAAGGTCGGCTCTAGTATTTTTACCGTTCTTACAAACTCATCAATATTTTTTGTATTCAGCTCAATATCAAATACATCGATATCGGCAAATATCTTGAATAGCACTCCTTTGCCCTCCATTACTGGCTTGCTGGCTTCTGGACCAATATCACCTAAACCAAGTACGGCTGTACCATTTGAAATAACTGCTACTAGATTTCCTTTGGCTGTATATTTGTAAACTTCTTCAACATTTGCTTTGATTTCGAGGCAAGGTTCGGCTACTCCTGGTGAATAAGCCAGTGACAAATCACGCTGGGAATTGGTTTCTTTGGAAGAAATTACTTCTATTTTGCCTGGTCGCCCTTTTGAGTGATAATCTAGGGCATCTTGCTTTCGCAAGTTTGGTTTTTCCATGTGTAAATTTTGATGAACGATACAAATTTACACAATTATTGTTACTAAAGCTTGGAGAAATCAGTCAAATAATTGTCAATATCCTGCCTGCAGACGCATGGTTACTCAATTATGATTTGTCACACTAAACCTCTTGATCTTCCAAGTTTTCAAACATAGAATTTTTTATAGTTCTGAGTTTTTTAG
>JAZKGO010000107.1:0-2687 GCA_040385875.1 Bacteroidota bacterium | reverse complement strand
TTGCTTCTAACCAACCTGCAGTTTTCAAGCCAAAAGTGATGGGCTTAGCTTGCTGTAGCAGGGTGCGGCCAATCATCAAGGTATTTCGATGATTTTGGGTAAGTTTAGTTAAGATTGAGATTAATTGATCGAGTTTTTCTTCCAACCAAATACCATATTTTTGTATTTGAAGTGCCGTTGCCGTATCTACCACATCCTGGCTGGTTGCACCTAAATGTACATATTTGGAAGCATCTACATCATTATTTTTTACAATTCGAGTCAATTGTTTTACCAAAGGTATGGCCGCATTGCCACCCAAAATAATTTCTGATTGAAGTAGATTGGCATCAATAAACTCAACTCTGCAACAATTTTCGATTATTTCTGCGGCCTTTTCTGGCACAATACCTAATTTGGACTGTGCTTTTGCCAAACCAGCCTCAAATCGCAACATTTCTGTGATGATTTGCCTTTCGGTAAATAATTCATTCGCCTCTGCTGAGTAAAAATATTTGCTGTACATTATGCTTCTAAATGATTTAGAAATTGAAAACTAATATTTTAATTGTTTTTGGCTTTGTTTAAGTATGTATATGAAATATTGTATAAAGACCCCTTCCGTCATTCGACTTCGTCAGAATGCCACCTTTCCAAAGGAAGGATTTTTCAAATCCCCTCCTTGGAGGGGTGCCTGTCCCGAATGCTTTCGGGATCGGCGAGGTGGGTTTTTGATTTATTAACATATATTTTATTGAACAAAGCCTTGTTTTTTTAAGGTTTATCTTAATGATTTTTATTGGAAACTATGGAAAAACAATTAATATTCTGAAAATCATTGAACAAAAAGTTGCAATAAATTTAATGAAGCTCATTGGCTTGTTCATCCCGAATGCTCTCGGGACGAACCAAAAAAAAGACGCCCAAAAAAAAGAAAATAGATTTTTCTTTTTCAAAAGGCCTTCGCTTTATGGCTGAAAAATCAATTTTCCAAGCTTTTATGGGGTTTCCAACCGCACTTTTTATGAAAGGTTATTTTCCAAAATCACTTTTTTTACCTTAATCTTTCATTAAATGAGGTAGATCCTTTTTTTGATTATTAATTCAACTTTATTTTAAGTATTCTATTTTAATTGTATTTATTTTGAAAAAACGCCAGTACTTAGCCATCCTTACAAAATTAGATCCCCTTTTTTAATTAGATATCAAAAAACACAGTTTCATTTTCACCTTGCATATAGATATTAAATTCATAGAAATTTTTATGCTTTTGAGCGATAAGCGTTTTCCTTCTTTCCAATGGAATTGAATTCAATACTTCATCATTTTCATTCGATGCTTCGTCCGAAAAATAAATTCTCGTATAGGTATGAATCAATTGCCCACGCATAAATACAATTACTGAAAGAAAAGGAGCCATCTCATTGATTTTCTGCGGTTTAACAGTTTGAAATATAAAACGGTTCTGCGCATCGGTCCCTGTTCCAAATCGGCCAAAAAGTTGGTTTTTTACATCCCAGATTTCTATCATGGCATCTGGAATCACGTCGCCATTGCCATCAAATACTTTCCCAATGATGGTAATCGTTTGCTCGCTTTCATCCAAAATATTTTGGGCTAAACTTTTAAAGTCGTACAAATATTGCTCTGGCGTGAGGCCATAGGCAAAGTAAGGCCCAACAGTTTGAGAGGGGGTTTGCAAAAATGTCGCTTTTGTTTTCATAATTATAAATGTCTTTTCAATTTATTGTTTTTCAAATGGGGTAGAATGTTGCCCTCTTAACACAAAATTGAATTGATAGCCCAAAGCAAAATTTGGCTCAGTTACGTCCATATCAAATTGAGAAATGAGTAAAGGTCGTCCTTTTGGAGGAACGCCTAAAAAAATCGGGTCATATTCTAGCAAAGGATCGCCGGGGAAGTACATCTGCGTAACCAATCGATTGGTTATATTTGCCCCAAATAGCGAAAAATGAATATGGTTGGGCCGCCAAGCATTGTAATGGTTGCCCCATGGATAAGCACCAGGTTTGATGGTATAAAACTTGTAATTTCCCTCCGAATCGGTCATGCATCTGCCAGTGCCTAAAAAATTGGGGTCGATTGGCGCTTCGTGTTGATCCACTTTATGAACATAGCGACCAGCTGAATTAGCCTGCCAAATTTCAATTAAAGTGTTGGGAATAGGTTGGCCGTTTTCATTCAGTACTTTACCATGTACCACTATCCTTTCGCCAATCGGCTCTCCATTTTTGATGGAATTTTTGGTGAGGTCATGGTCAAATTGGCCTAAATTGAAATCGCCAAAAACCGGTCCTGATAATTCAGAAAGCGATTGCTTCAATAAGATTAATGGTTTTTGAGGGGCTCTTAGTATTGTTGACTTATAGTCTGGGTATAAATACGGAGGCTGCACTTCTCTATCAAAAAGATTACTTATTAGATTGCTCATTTCTCTTTTTTTTGTGGTAAAATTATACAATTTGCAGAAATAATAGAAGGATTTATGAATATATTATTGGTACAAAAGAAACATTAATTATTTAATAAGAATATTAAAATAGCTAATTATAAGTCTCTTATACATTTTAACATTATATTTGTATGGTATTATTCAAACATTCAGTAGTTTTGTACTAATCATTGAAATTAATAGCATTTGAATATAAATGAAGAAAGAACTGATCAACTTCAAGGGTCTTTATGGC
>JAZKGO010000106.1:0-8032 GCA_040385875.1 Bacteroidota bacterium | reverse complement strand
CAAAAAAGTTACTGGCCTTACACCTTCTCATTTCAAAAGCTTAAAAGATAAGAGGCGAAGCCCCATTGAGGAAATTTGAAATAGGTTAAAACGGGTAATTAGGGTGAAGTTTTATTGAGTGAGAGTAAAGGATAATTCATATTTTAAGCAGCATAGCCATATAATAATTAATCGAATAATGACTTATATAAATGACACATTTGAGGTAAAGTTGCAAATTGCAATGGATGAATTGGTGATTCTGAAAGAGGAGAATGGTAAACAAGCCAATGAATTGATTACTGTTTACAAAAAACTAGCTTTTCAAAAAGAAGAGAAAGGGAAGCGTGCCGCCGAATTGGGAATCGCCAATATTGAGCTGGCTTATCAGGACAAGGAAAAAGTAAAGCGAGCAGCCGAGTTGGGTATTGCCAATATTGAATTGGCGTTTCAAAAAGAAGAAAAAGGTAAACGTGCCGCCGAATTAGGGATTGCTAATATTGAGCTGGCCTATCAAGACAAAGAAAAAGGAAAACGTGCCGCCGAATTGGGTATCGCTAATATTGAATTGGCTTTTCAGGATGATGAAAAAGAAAAGCGAGCGCAGGAATTGCTCATAGCCAATCAGGAACTCATCTATCAAACAGAGGAAAAAGAAAAGCGAGCTGCTGAACTAGTAATCGCTGATATTGAATTGGCATTTCAAAACAAAGAGAAAGAGAAAAAGGAAATAGTTGCAAAAGAATTAGAGGCAAATAATAATTCAGCCAAATTGGATTCTCAATATTCCCGAAGCTTAATTGAGGCCAGTCGTGACCCACTAATCACCATCAGCACTGAGGGTAAAATTACTGATATGAATCAGGCCACTGTTGAAGTGACCAACACTTCCAGAGAAAAACTGTTGGGCTCCGATTTTTTCGATTACTTTACTGAGCCAATAAATGCCCGTAAGGTTTATCAACAAATTTTTGAAATGGGTTTTGTGGTGGATGCCCCTTTAACCATCAAAGACCATAAACTGACTGATGTTCTATTTAACGGAGCGGTTTATAAAAATGAAAGTGGTGAAATAATTGGAGCGGTGGTTGTAGCCAGAGATATTACAGATCAAAAACGAAACGAAAAGGAATTAACTGAAGCCAAAATATTTGCAGAACTCGCCACTGCAATAGCCGAAGAAGCGAAATTGAAAGCTGAAAGTGCCACTCTATTGGCCAATGAGGCGGTAAAAACAAAACAAGCTTTTCTCTCAAACATGAGCCATGAGATACGCACACCCATGAATGCCATTATTGGTTTTACCAAAGTAGTGCTTCGTACTGACCTTACAGCCAAACAAAAGGAGTATCTCACTGCCATCAAAATGAGTGGCGATTCTCTTATTGTGCTCATCAATGATATATTGGATTTGGCTAAAGTGGATGCAGGCAAAATGGTATTTGAACAAACTCCTTTTAAACTTTTCTTATCTATTTTGGCCATGCTTCACTTATTTGAAGCCAAGATTGAGGAGAAAAATTTGGTATTAGTTAAAAAATATGACAAAAATATACCAGATATCTTAGTGGGTGATGCAGTTCGTTTACACCAAATAATTCTCAATTTAGTGAGCAATGCCGTTAAGTTTACTTCCAAAGGTGAAATCACCGTGAGTACTAAATTGGTGAGTGAAGATGATAAAAAAGTAACTGTAGAGTTTGCGGTAACGGATACTGGAATGGGTATTGAGGTAGGTAAAATAGAGGAAATATTTGAAAATTTTAACCAGGCAAGTAGCAGCATTTCGAGGCTTTATGGTGGTACTGGGCTCGGGCTTGCCATTGTAAAACAGCTCGTTGAAAGTCAAGGAGGTACTATCTCCGTGAAAAGTGAGATAGGACAAGGCTCAACTTTTAGTTTTGTTTTGGACTTTAAAAAAACCAACGACAAAGCACTCCTGGAGCCTGAAATTATAGAACTAGACCGTGAAGTCAAAGATATAAAAGTGTTGGTGGTGGAAGACATGGCTCTCAATCAATTATTAATGAAAACTTTACTGGACGACTTTGGCTTCGAATGTGACATTGCTGCAAATGGTAAGCTGGCTATCGACAAGCTCAATTTGGCCGCCCTCAATAACTATAAGCCCTACGATATTATATTGATGGATCTTCAGATGCCTGAAATGAATGGCTTTGAAGCTACCGAATATATTCGGACCAAAATGAAGTCGGATATTCCCATCATGGCACTTACCGCCGATGTTACAACTGTAGACCTTGAAAAATGTAAAAAAATTGGCATGAATGATTATATAGCCAAGCCAGTTGACGAACGATTATTGTACAGTAAAATAGTAAACCTAATTAAAAAACCAATAATAATGCTTACAACTGAGGCAAAATTACCCGAAAAAACGGCCCCTGCAAAACAAAAATATGTGGATTTGGCCTATCTTCTCCGCCGCACAAAGGCCAATCCTGAATTGATGTTTGAGATGATTAACCTTTATATGACCCAAACTCCACCTTTGATATTTGCCATGAAGCAAAGCCTCAAGGATAAAGATTGGAAACTATTGCAATCAGTTGTCCATAAAATAATACCTTCTTTTTCGATAATGGGTATGAATACCAACTTTGAAGAGATGGCAAAAAAATTACAAGAATATGCTCATAATCAACAAGTTGATGACGGTATCAATGAAATTGTAATTCAATTGGAAACGGCTTGCACACAAGCTTGTGAAGAGCTTGCAAAAGAAATTGTAAAATATAAAAAATAATATAACTCCAAACTTATTGAAGCTAAGAAGCTTCCATAGCCAGAAACCAATTAACATTTAACACATTACAAATCAAATATACATGGAAAATGAAACTAAAATAAAACTCTTTTTGGTAGATGACGACGCCTTATTTTTGAAATCATTAGAGATTGATTTCCATGAAAGTGGTGACTTTGAAGTGGAGACTTTCCCCACTGGTGAACTGGCCGCTGCAAATTTATCTAAAAATCCTGACCTGGTTATATTGGATTATCAGCTTGATGGTATCGTAGAAGGGGCTATGAATGGGATTGATACTTTAGACATTATAAAAGCCCATAACGAAAAAACTCCAGTGGTGATGCTGAGCTCGCAAGATAAAATAGAGGTGGCGGTTAATTGTATGCATCATAAAGCTTTTGATTATGTAGTAAAAAGCGAGACCGCATTCTTTCGTTTACAAAAAATAATTACCGCCATTTTTGAGCAACAAAAAATAGAAAAACAATTGAACTGGTACATGGATCGGATGTAGAATTTTGATGAATTAAAGCCCCCAAATGAGGATCTTTACTAGGGTAAAAAAGTATATTTAAACGAAGCAATTCATTCATTTGGATTGCTTTTTTTATGAATCAATGTGGGAATCTTATAACCATTTCCAGAAAAAGTATAACAGATTGCAATCCAAAAGGGACCAACTTTGAGCTTTGGAAAATGGAATTAAAGCCAATAGACAACAGTTTATGGCAAAGCACCCAAAATAAATAAATATTGATAATGAATCATATTGCAATTATATCATCAAGTGTGCGCATTGGCCGTAAAAGCGACCGTGTCGCTTTATACTTTCAACAATACCTGATTGACAATAGGTTAGCTACAGTCGAAATTTTGGATTTAGAGAAATACGATTTCCCGATATTTAAGGCAAAGTTGAAAGAACAAAAAGAACCTTCAAACATCGTTTTAGAATTTACCAAAAAAATTATTAAGGCAGATGGAATCATAATAGTAACACCCGAATACAATGGAGGCTACCCAGCTAGTTTGAAAAATGTAATCGATCTACTCTATGACGAATGGCATCGAAAGCCCATTGCTATTGCTACGGTTTCCAGTGGAATATTTGGGGGTTCACAAGTACTTACTGCTCTTCAGTTTACCCTCTGGAAAATGAGAGCCACCACGGTACCCGCTATGTTTCCAGTGCCTAATGTCCAAGATGCATTTGATGAATTGGGTCACGCAAAAAATAAAGTAGAAACCGATAAACTGGCTAATCTATTTATTAAAGAATTGCTTTGGTGTATATATGCGAATAACAGAATGGTAAATTAATAATTTTAATAAAAAGCAAATGGAATCAGAAGGGTATGATAAATTGATTGAAGTAAACAGCATAACAGCCAGTTATGATGATTTGGGTGAAGGGTTTAGTCCGATAATTTTTATACATGGCTTTCCTTTTAGTAAATCTATGTGGCAGCCACAAGTAGATTTTTTGAAAAAAACACATCATGTGATTGCCTATGATATAAGAGGATTTGGGAGATCGACCTCTGAGGTAATACGCACAGCCAGTATGGAATTGTATGCGGAAGATTTAATCGCTTTGATGGATGGCTTGCATATCGAAAAAGCCATAGTCTGTGGTTTTTCGATGGGAGGCTATATCTTATTAAATGCACTTCATCGTTTCCCTGAAAGGTTTTCCGGAGTGATATTGGCTGATACTCAATGTATTGCCGATTCGCAAGAAGCCAAAGAAAATAGAAATAAAACTATCGAAGACATTCAGGAAAATGGCCTTAAATCATTTGCTGAAAAATTCATCTTAAAGCTTTTTTGTGAGGCAAGTCTGAAGCATAAAAAGGAAATTGTAAAATCGATTAAAAACCAGATTCTCAATACCTCACAAGATTCCATTATTGGTGGTCTCAAAGCCATGGCGAATCGCTCAGATACCAGTGCCTCATTGATAGAAATCGATGTACCCACTTTAATAATTTGTGGGAAGGAGGACGTGCTCACACCCGTTGAGCAGTCAAAGTTTCTTGAGAAAAATATTGAGAAATCATCCTTGCATATTCTCAAAAAAGCAGGCCATTTATCGAATCTGGAACAACCAGACCATTTCAATAAAATAATTTTAGATTTTATTGAAAACTTGCCACACCTCAGTACAATTAAACTCTATGGCAATGAAAACCTAGAGATGATTCCCGCTTTGGAAAATAGCGAGATTGATAGCTAAGTATCTAATTGTAAGCTAATTATAACAAGATACATAGGGAATTAGCATTTAAAACGTTCAATAATTTTTTTGTGCTAAAGATTATCAAAATCGGAAATCCAAGGTCCTTCTCCTTTTGGAGGAGGATTTAGGATGAGGTCGTGAAAGCATTTGTTAGGCAACAATTTTTTTTAAATGCGAAATCCCTAAAGAATAGCCTCAATAAATTTTTAGGAGATTACTCCTTGCCGAAAAGCAAATTAAATATCAATTAATTTAAACTACAAAAGATATGAATATTTTAATGGTACTCACTTCGCATAGCGAATTGGGCAATACTGGTCTTAAAACTGGCTTTTGGATAGAAGAATTTGCCGCTCCTTATTATGTTTTTCAGGATGCTGGCGCATTGGTAATGATTGCTTCCCCCAAAGGAGGCCTACCTCCGATTGACCCCAAATCTGAATTGCCAGAAAATCATACAAAAGCTAGTTTGCGATACAATGCAGATTCTAAATTAAAAACACAATTGAATTATACCCACAAATTGGCTACTATGCGAGCTACTGATTTTGATGCGGTATTTTACCCAGGAGGGCATGGCCCATTATGGGATTTAACAGGAGATACTGATTCAATAAAACTAATTGAGTCATTTTGGAGTTGCCGAAAACCTGTGGCCGCTGTATGCCATGCACCCGCCGCCCTATTAAATGCTAAAAATATATTAGGACAACCCATTTTGAATGAATGTAATGTAACTGGCTTTAGTAATAGTGAAGAAAAAGCGGTTGAACTAAATGAAATCGTTCCTTTTTTGCTTGAAGATGAGTTGAAAAAGAAAGGCGGTATTTATTCAAAGAAAGAAGATTGGGAACCAAATGTAGTAGTTGATGGCTTGTTGGTAACAGGTCAAAATCCAGCCTCATCAGAAATGGCTGCATTAGAATTAATCAAAATTTTAAAGAGTTTCACGGTATAAAATTTTGATGTGTGAATTATAGAACTCTTTTTGATAATTGTATAATGAGTCCGTCTCATTAGTTAGTGACCTTTGTAGAGTAGTTTGAGATAGTAGAAATACAAAACTATTTTTCAAAATAGCTACTCGTTTTATTAATTATTAATCATAAAAAAAACAAAAACATGAAAAAGATAACCCTAACAATGATCATAAGCTTTGCTTTAATGCTAAGCCTTGAGACTGTTTCATCAGCTCAGACAAAGAAGAAAACAACCTTGAATAAAACTCAGAAAGGTGCCATAATAGGAGCCACTTCTGGAGCTGTAATAGGCGGTATAATTGGAAGTAAAAGCAAAAATACCGCAATGGGAGCTATTCTAGGTGCCACAGTAGGTGGCGCTGTAGGTGCAGTGATTGGCAATAAAATGGACAAACAAGCCAAAAAAATTGAAGAAGAATTGGGTAAAGCAGCCAAAGTAGAAAGAATAGGAGAGGGTATAAAAGTAACTTTTGATAATAAAATGCTTTTTGCTTTTGGTAAATCCTATTTGAATGACGACAATAAGGCTGATTTGCAAAAATTTGCCGGAACACTCAATGAGTATCCTGATACAGACATTCTTATAGTGGGTCATACAGATAGCATTGGTTCAAATGGTACCAATCAATCACTCTCAAATCGCCGAGCTTGGTCAGTATCCAATTATTTGGATGAAATTGGTGTGGCCAAAAGTCGATTGAAAGCCAGTGGAAAAGGAGAAACTCAACCTATTGTTTCGAATAATTCGGAATACAATCGTTCATTAAACAGAAGGGTGGAGATAGCTATCTATGCCAATGATAAAATGAAAGCGGAAGCCAAAGCGGAAGCGGGAATATAATTTCAAAAATAGTATAATAATTTAAATATCAACTGATTATGAAAGTGTTAGCGCTGTTTATTGGTATTTTCTCAAATTTTTTTAACAAACAATTTAAAACAAAACAAAATGAAAACGAAAAATATAATTGTTGCTGCTATGATGGCTATGACGACCATTATCACAACAAATCTTTGTCAGGCACAAGTTAAAATGGGAATCAGAGGAGGCTTAAATGCTTCTAATATTTCCTTCAAAAATTTACCTGAAAGAAGCGAAAAGTTTGGCTACCATGTAGGCTTATTCGCTGATGTACCAGTAGTACCTTCTTTCTTTTCGTTACAACCTGAGGTAAGTTTCTCCACCAAAGGTACAGAATTCGAATATTTGGGTGATACAAAATCGTTGTCAATGAATTCGGTAGATTTATTTTTGCCAGTCGCATTTAAGTTGAGTACTGTTGATTTATCAGTGGGGCCATTTGTCTCATATCTTATCAACAAACCAGTTTTCACTCAATACTCTGACAACTCAATTGTAGTGAATGGTTTCAAGAAATTGGACGCTGGCCTTACAGCAGGTTTGGCTTTTAATTTCAGTAAAATGCTTTTAGGCTTTCGATACAATCAAGGTTTAATGGATGTTACCAACGACAACCTTCGTTCTGTTATTGGCAGTGGAAAAAATGCAGTAGCGCAAGTATCCTTGGGATATAAGTTTTAAAAATAATTTTTTGTGAGTTGTTAGCCGCTTTTATAATTTTTATTGTAAAGGCGGCTTTTTTTGTGAATACAGGATTTAGACAATACATCAAAAACTCAACCTAAATCCTGACTATCGTCATTCTTTTAATTTAACCATTTCAATACTTTTAAGGTGCAAGTAAACACCTTAGATTCATCATAAATAGGAATAGCCAAAAGTAAAAATAGAATAAAAGTGGATTATAAAGACTACTATAAAATTTTAGGTGTTGATAAAAAAGCCTCTCAAGAGGAAATAAAAAAGGCATTCAGAGTCTTAGCAGTGAAGTATCATCCTGACAAGAATCCTGATAATAAAGAGGCCGAAGAGAAATTTAAACAGGCCAATGAAGCCAATGAAGTATTAAGCAACCCCGAAAAAAGGGAAAAGTATGATGAATTAGGAGAGAATTGGCAACAGTATGGTCATAGCAATGGCCAAAATCAAGGCAATCCATTTGGCGGTGCGGCTGGTCAGCAGCAATATTCAGGTTTTGGTGG
>JAZKGO010000105.1:0-1543 GCA_040385875.1 Bacteroidota bacterium | reverse complement strand
TCCAAAATGAATCTTTGCGATTTCCCTGCTGGAATCCAGTATTATTCCAAATGCCCAATGCTGAACTTTTGTTATTTTACAAAGTTGGGCCAAACGTTCCAAAATGGTGGGGGATGATGATGCGCTCATCTGATAATGGCAAAACCTGGTCGGCTCCAGAAAAGCTTCCAGACGGAATATTGGGACCTATCAAAAATAAACCAGAATTATTAAGTGATGGCACCCTTTTATGCCCCACTAGTTCGGAACATGATGGTTGGAGAGTGCATTTTGAGATGACCAAAGATGCTGGTAAAACATGGAAAAGAACGGAGCCGATTAATGATGGAAAGGAATATTCAGCCATTCAGCCGAGTATATTATTTTTGAAAAATGGAGATTTGAAATTGCTTTGCAGAAGTAAAAATAGTTTTGTTTTGGAAGCAACTTCTAAAGATAATGGACTGACATGGAGTAAGTTAACCCCCACTAAATTGCCCAATCCAAGCTCAGGTACTGATGCAGTAACCCTCAAAGATGGAACACATTTATTGGTTTACAATGATAGGGATTGGGCTTCTAGAAAAACAGATGAAGATCGTGAAATTTTGAATGTGGCCTATTCTAATAATGGTAAAGATTGGAAGCCATTTTTGGTATTAGCCAATGAAGCCAAGCAAGAATTTTCGTATCCTGCTATTATCCAAACTAGTGATGGTAAGATACATATCACCTATACTTGGAAGCGTGAAAAGATCAGACATGTTGTATTAGAATAATCTAAACTAGCCGACTATTTAACCCTCTAAATCTATTTTTCTAAATTTATAAAACAGTATAATGAGTCCGATTGATATCAGTATTATCATTGCCTATTTAGCTTTAATGATTGGAATTGGGGTTTATTTTTCCCAAAAAAATGAAAGCTCTAATCAGTTTTCAACAGCAATCGGGAAAATCCCCAGCTGGGCCTTAGGCCTAAGCTTTTATGCCACTTTTTTAAGCGCAATTACTTTTTTGGGCGACCCTGGCAAATCATTTGGGAGTAACTGGAATCCTTTTGTATTCAGTTTATCCATGCCATTTGCGGCCATTATTTCAACTAAATATTTTGTTCCATTTTACCGAAATTCTGGGGAGATTTCGGCCTATACGCATCTTGAAAAGCGATTTGGTACTTGGGCTCGCACCTATGTTTTAGTTTGTTTTATTTTTACTCAATTGGCTAGGATGGGCACTATTTTTTACGGAATAGCCCTCACTATCAATACGCTTACAGGCATAGATATGAGGTTAATAATCATTGTATCAGGACTTTGTATTATTGTTTATACTGTGATGGGTGGGATGGAAGCTATCATTTGGACCGAAGTTTTGCAGGCCATTATCAAAACTTTAGGTGCGCTGCTAATCATTTACCTTATTTTATTGAAATTAGATTTCTCAGAAATAATTTCAACTGGTACTCAAAATAATAAATTCAGTTTGGGCAGTTTCAAATTGGACTTTACCACCAGTTCATTTTGGGTGGTTTTTTTATATGGTTTTTTCATTAATTTGACCA
>JAZKGO010000104.1:1206-49764 GCA_040385875.1 Bacteroidota bacterium | reverse complement strand
TTTTAAAATCATTATCAACCGTATAAACGATTGCATTATGCACAATCAAATCGACTGGTTGGCGGGTTGGTGAGGTCTTTTGTGAAAAAGAAAATAATGGAGCCAAGATTAATAAGATCAATTTATTCATTCGAATTATTTTTTTAGGTATTTGAAAAACTCAATTTATATAGGTTTCGGACTGTCGGGGGACAGTCCGAGGGGATTAGCTTTTTTTATTTATTACTATAAAAGTCAAAATCAAAGTAGTGTCTTTTATCATGTTCCCAGATTTCCTATCACCGTGGACTGTCCCCCGACAGGCCATTTCTATTTTATTCAGGTTTCGGACTGTCGGGGGACAGTCCGAGGAGATTAGGTATTAGAAAAACTATTTCCATATTAGAGATTTGTCTATACTGTCAATCGTAGCCCTTCCTGAAAGGGCCATTGCCAATTCAAATTCATATTTGAGTATATCTAGTACTTTTGCTACCCCCTCAGCTCCTCCGCATGCCAAACCAAAACAAATCGGTTTGCCCACTAATACAGCATTAGCCCCCAATGCAATGGCTTTTAAAACATCGGTTCCCCTTCTAATGCCACCGTCCATTAAAATAGGTACTCTTTTGTTTACTCTTTCTGCAATGCGAGGTAACACTTCAATAGTGGCAGGAACGGTATCTAGGTTTCTTCCACTATGATTTGAAACTATAATTCCGGAAACACCTGCCTGAAGGGCTTTCTCAGCATCATCGGGATTTAAAATTCCTTTTACTAGGACAGGAATTTTGGCAAAAGACTTTAGCCATTCAATATCTGCCCAAGTGAGTGGTGTTTTCTGAGGACCTAAACTTACCATATACGGCGCCTTTACGTCATTGGGCAATTTGAATTTTACCCTTTGCTGGCGGTTGCGGGCTCCCGCAACAGGGGTATCAACCGTTACACAAAGAGCACGACACCCTTGTGACTCGGCTTTTTGAACAACTTCTTTTGTAAAGGCTCTATCATCTCTCACATACAATTGAAACCAAAGTGGTTGCGTAGCCACTTTGGCTATTTCTTCTAGTGGAGTGGTGGTAAACGAACTGATTACGTAGATGGTTGAAGCAACACTTGCACCACGGGCGGTAGCCAGTTCACCCTCTGGGTGCATGATTCTATGAAAGGCAGTGGGTGCAACTAGTATTGGATAAGCGAGTTTGTGTCCAAAAAGAGAGACACTTGTGTCTAGCTTTGTCACATCGGTCAGTACCGTTGGGTTGAGCTTTATTGCATCAAATGCTTGCCTGTTCCATCTGGTCGTAAATTCATCGGCAGCACCACTCGCCACATATTCGTACGCCATTTTGGTCATTTTATTCTCTGCTAATTTTTCAAAATCAAACAGATTGATGATTTCTGATAGATCAATTGGGTCTCCTTTTTTTAAATCAATTTTGTTGATAACATTTTGGCTATCTGCCTTTAATGGTAGTATTGAGCCGCCTACTAATGTGGTGATAGTTTTGAGTAAATCTCTTCTTCTTTGTTCCATTTTTTAAAGCTTAAAGATATTTGTAAAATTTGGGTAATATATCACCATGGCTTTTACTCTGCCAGGCCATTCCTGTTTTATTCAGTTTTCGGCCTTTCGGGGGACAGTCCGAGGAGATAGATTTTCCGTAGAGAGAAGGCATGCCTTGTCTCTACGTTAGGTATCTTGTAATAATTTCATACGCTTCAATTATTTCTTTTTTCAGGAATCGCTTCCATCAACAATGAATAAGCTTTGTTCAAAGCAATACCACCTTCTTTTGCTCCTTTAAAATGACCAAGCCGTACAACTACTAAATCATGTGACGGAATTATCGTAACGGATTGACCGCCAGCACCATTCATGATATATGCTTCTTTTGGAATAGGAAGAGCACCATCCCCATTGATCCAGAATAAGCCGCCATAAATAGGTCTCCCATCGGCTGCCCAAGGTTCAGCAATTGTACTCACAAATTTGGTGAAACCTTCAGGCAATATTCTTTCGCCATTCCAAACGCCGTCTTGTAAATACAAATTACCCAAACGATTCCAGTCTCGTCCCGAAGCATATTCGTAACCCTGCATTAGGAAATTGCCATATGGGTCCGTTTCCAATACCATTGTACGAATGCCAATTTTATCAAATAATTCTTTTTGAGGAAAAGTATGGTAGTTTTTTTTCATGCCCTCTATGCCCAGTCGGTTGAGGTAATTAATCAGGCCAGGGTCTGAATTTCGGTAGCGACCTACTGTGTTTGGTAGCCATTGTTGAGGTAAATTGGCTGCATAATCAAATGCGTTCACCCCACCTGTGTATAAATATAGGTGATCTGCATAGCCCTGAGCTGGATCAAAGTCAGGGTCTTGTGGTGCCCGACAGTACAGTCCGCTCGACATGTGCATAATATCCATAATCCTAATTTTGGCTCTTGGGTCATTCTTTCCCTGCCATTGCGGAATAGGAGCCGGCTGATCCAATTTGTAAATACCTTGCTTGATAAGAATGCCCATTAAGGTGGCGGCCAAACTTTTGCCCATCGACCAGCTTTCCAATGGTGTATCTATTTTGATGCCTTCTCCATATCGTTCGGCAATGATTCGGCCTTTGTAAGTGACCACAAAAGCGGCTGTTTGGGCTTCTGCTGGTTCAAAAGCAGCTTTAACGGCCTGTTCAACTTTCGCTTTATCAATCTCTGAAGGCATAGAATTGTTAGGCAAAACATCCCCCATTGGCCACAAGGTAGTGGCCGCATCGGGCAGGTTGCGAACCACTTTTACAGGTTTGAAATCGATTGAAGTTTGTCCTTCCGGTAAGGTAACACAGCCTTGGTCACCGTTATAAATAGCGGTACGGGCTATTCCGTTGGGAAGTGTAATCGAAACAGACTTTTTTTCATAATCAATAACTGGCTTACCCACCTTTGCCCGGTCGGCATAAGGGCTTACAAAATACCCTAAATTTTCAGCAGCAAAGTCTGGCTTAAGCCCAGTAATGAACACCGCTGAACACATAATTTTGGCATATCCAGAGGTGCTGTGGGAAAGTGCATCGCCGGGAGGTGCTTTGTAAACTGCAGTCTTTAATTCCAGTTGAGCCCCACGAGCAATCAGCTTTTTTCGATTTTGGGCATTGACAATCAGACAATTGAATAAGTTAATTGCCAAAAATGCAAGTTTAAGTATTCGATTCATTTTAGTGAAAATTAAGGTTAAAAATCGATTTTTTATTTCTGTGTATTCTTAAAAAATTCAATGGCCTTGTCATAATATTTATCAATCATCACACCAGGACCATGTTGGCCATCTGGGATGATGATTAATTCGCTTTTTACTCTAGAAGATTTCAGTTTTTCAAATAATTTTTCACTTTGGCAATGCGGTACAAGCGGGTCCTTATCACCATGGAAAATCAAAAAAGGAGGATTCATTTTATTGACGTATGAAATTGGGTTAGCCAAAGCTGTTTTCTCTTTGTTTTCTTGAATGGCGCCCCCAATCAAGCTGGATTCAGGCGATTTTGGGTGGTCATGCGACATAGTGCTACCACATTTGTCCATTATCAGAAAATCCGTTGGACCAAACCAATCGACTACCGCATTTACTTGACTACTGGTTTGGGTATATTTCCCCAAATTGCCCTCAATATCAATGTCAAGTCCATTTATTTTATCTTTCTTTATGGAATTGGTGGTGCCTACAAGCGCAGACAAATGCCCCCCCGACGACCAACCAGTAATACCAATGAATCGATTATCCAACGAAAATTGAGTGCTATTTGCTCTAACAAACCGAATGGCTGCTTTCACATCTTGAATTTGGGCCGGAAAAATTGCGTCAGCACTTGAACGATGGTTTATGCTCACTACAGCAAACCCATTTTCCAATAATTTCTGCCCCCAACCCTCTTTGAAGGTATTGCCTTTGGACGAATTGGAGAAAAAAGCGCTTCCATAAACTACCACTACAATTGGAAAAGGTGCTTTACCTTTTTTGGGCAAATGGATGTCTAATCGATGCCCGACAATACCATCCCCCACATAGTCAATATCTAACCAATATTTTGAGGATTGGATGGCGGTTTTTACCGCATCAGGCCCTTTTGTTTGGGCAAAAGTAGGGGAAGAAAGTATTAAAAAAAGGAAATAGATTTTGCTCTTATGTATCATTTTTTATGATTTTTTTTAGGTAAAATTGTAAAGTTTTCTACTCTATTCCATTAGCTAGGCCGAGGTTTTATAAATAACTCAACCACCATTTTTCTTTGTGGGCTTGTTTATAGTTATCGAATTTTTTGCAAAACGGGTAAAGTAAAACAATTATAAAAATCCAAATCAGGTAAACGGTAATTAGATTAAAACCAAAACCTTTTAATGCTTCTACTCTAAATGGCAATGATGGTAAAATCATTTTTTGCCAGCCAAAGCCTATAAATTCAGCAGTTAATAAGGCTAAAAAATGAATGAGATAAATATGTATGATGTAAAAGAAAAAAGGTACTCTGCCAAACACACAAAAGAAGTTGACAACTTGGCCTTTCATTTTTTCGGAATTTGCTAAAAACAAAAAAGCTCCACCTAGTGTAACCAGTAAAAAGGAGAGTGAAGGTGGATATTTGGTAAGATTTAAAAATGAAAAAATATTTTGTTTTAAATTTCCATAATCCACCCAAGGCAATAAATTTCCATAAATATTTATGCTCCGAAGTATTATAAAAAGTATAATTGCTAAAATACCAATGATGTTAAATAGTTTTCTGCGCTTTAGAGGGTCAAAAGTTTTGTCGTAATAGGAGCCAATACAATATCCTAAAGACATTACAGCAACCCACGGTATTATTGCATAACCAACCCTGAATACATGGTCTGGTGTTGTTAAGAATGCCTTTCGTTCATGTAAAAATGCCCAAAGAATACTATTGTCGAAATGGATGTTGTCAAGAAGATTGTGTCCAAAAATTAAAGTGCAGCTAAAAATGAGAATTACTTTTTTAGGAAGATGTATTAGACCTGCTAAAAAAATCATACTGATACCCAATATCCAAATTACTTGAAAAGCGACCAATCTAAAAGTAATGTCAAAGCACCAACCGAAATCCATAATGACCAATTCTACAAAAACCAACCAAAGCCCCCTTTTGAGTAAAAACTGAGATAATTCAGATGGAGATTTTCTTTTGCCAACCATAAAGGCAGAAAGCCCAGCCAAAAAACTGAAAGCAGGCGCACAAAAATTAGTAATAAACCTTGTAAAAAAAATGGGGAAAGTAGTTTGTAACGGGTCGGTTGGGTCAAAAAAATAGGACGAATAATGAAAATAATCCCGCACATGGTCAATTGCCATTATTACTATCACTAAACCTTTTAAAAAGTCAAGTGATTCAATTCGATCTTTAGTAATTGAGGACACAGTTTAGAATTTAAATATTATTATTGTTATATGTCGCTTTAAAAACACCTATTATTAGCACCATCAACTAAATAAAATCACTTTTGTCATTTTTTTTTACGGTTCAAACTTTGACTTATTTTTTCAATTTTCATATTTTCTTTCAATTTTGGCGGCTTTTAGTTTTTCAATTTTATTGGGAATATCTTTGGCATTCAGATCCGTTTTTTCTGAAAAATAGACCCAGTCAACCAATTGAATATAAGTTCTTTCTTTATTACTTGGAATAAAACCCTCGGCAATAAACCATTGATTGAAATTGATACTCATTTTTTGTTCAGGGTAATATTTCCCAGTATGAGTAGCCATTAGTTCACCATCAACATAATATTTAAGACTATCATTGGCAACGATGCAGGCAATTGTATGCCAGTATTGGTGGCTTTTTTGCACTTTGTCAGATTTTGAAACCTGGACCCAAGGCTGAGGTTGATAGGTTTCCCAAGAAGTCATCCAGAGGGTATTGCCAGCAGTCCCCCAGCCGCCATTCGGAAGGTATTCCACAAAATCGAGTTCGCTATAATTGGTATCCAATGGGTAGGCCAGTGGAGAAATTGCAAAAAATGTCTGATTGATTTGATCACCATCGAGACTGTCGCCTTCCAATGGGGCATCATTGAAAAATATTCTTGCCGCATAAGTCCCTTCCAGATAGTCCCTTTTATGATGAATCTCCGACTGTATACTTGAATTGCCAGAGCCCTTAGTGCTGGCTTTTAGAATTAGGAAACCATTGCCATCTGGCTCTTTTGCAAAACTTACGTAATCCTCTGACCAGCTACAACCAGGAGCTCCAGGACCACCATTTCCTTTACGAACAGTCCAACCAAAATCCAATAATTTTGGATCTTGATGGCTTTCATAATTAAAATCGTCAAACATCTCCTTCACCCCTTTTTGAGCAAAGAGTTGAGTTGAAAACAAGAAAATCAGACTCAATAGAATATTTTTCATTTCTTTTCTAATTCAAAGGCAATCAGCACATTACCAGGAATTTCGCCAAATGAGCCATAGCCAGAATTGACAAATAATAAATCTTTAGAAACTACAGGTGAGGGGCCATCTAATGAGCCTCCTTTTCCAGCAATTCCATTGACGGTTTCATAGCTTTTTACAGTATCATATTCCCATAAAATTTTCCCTGTTTTTGAATCGTAAGCTCGAATATGCCCTTCAAGTGTGCCTGCAAAAACCAAATCAGGCAAGGCCAAAGGTGCTGCTGAATTAGCTCTAATGCAGTTTTTGCCAGCTGGGCACTTTGGAGTAGCTGCCTTCCAAATGACCTCACCTGTTTGAAGCTTAATAGCATACAGACCTGGTGAAGCTTTTATTGTTGAATCCCTTAAGTCAAGCCCTAGTTGGTTATCGGCATTTGCGGCATAAACATATTGACCGTCGGAAGCCATACCCCAATGGATACCACCAAGAGCTCCCCCCTTGCCAATTCTGGTTTGCCAAAACACTTTACCAGTTGAAGGATCTAGAGCATGTACAACCCCAGATTTTTGCCCTGCTACCAAAAGATCTTTACCGTTGTACCCACCTTTTATCAATAAGGGAGCAGATCCAAAGTCTAAATCGGGCCCAGCATTGTCGGGGCAATTGGGTTCGCCAGGGCACGCCAAATTCCAAGTATCGTGGCTTGTTGCCTGAAAGTTCCAGACTAATTTACCTGTTTTGATATCTATGGCTTGTATAGCATCGCTTGTATTGGTGGGCGGGTCGGTATAGTTTTCGCCAGTTCCAATATAAATTAATCCTCTTTGGGTATCTACCGTTGGGCTGCACCATACAATAGCACCCGCAGGGCCATAAAAGGTTCCCCCATTTTTCTTTTTGCCAGATGCTTTTGCTTCTTCAGAAATTACTCTATGACGCCATTTGATTAATCCATTGGTTGCATTTAATGCCACTAATTCACCAGAAGAGGAACAACAATCAAAGTTTGGATCAGTCGAAGAGATTACTTCGAATGAGGTTATTGGCACAAAAACAGTATTTTGATAGACTGCGACTGTGCCTGTGTTGGAGGATTGCGGATGAACGCCTGATCTAGTTTTCCAAATTAATTTACCATTTGCTACATTAAGGGCATAAACAGAGGTTGAATAATCTGCAAAATAGGCTACCAGCTCACCAGTTGGCCCTTTTCCAATTGCTATTCCTCCTCTTACTCCAGAACTTGCTTGAAAATGCCAGCCAATTTTACCAGTTTTTTGATCTAATGCATAGACGTCACCAAATTGACTACCTACAATTAGCCAATCACCCACGATGGCTGGTTTGCTTCTTATTTGTGTATTATCTGGGAAAGCAAAGGTCCATTTAACTTTTAGTGAAGCTACATTTTTAGCGTTTATTTGTGATTTTTTTTCGTAGCCAGTACCCTCTAAATTACCACCCCAGCCTGATTTAAAATCTGCATTTTTGGAAATTGAAAAATTTGTATATGCTTCTTTGGGTATGGTTGTTTCTACTAGTAGTTTATTGGTTAAAAACTGTGCCACAGCTTTTCTTTGGCTGTCAGAAATAGCGTCTCCCTGAGTTTTCATTTTACCAGAAATAAGAGCAGAATAAATGGCCTTTGGGCTCATTCCGGCCAATAGACCGACATTTGGACCACTATTTTTTACCGTTGGATTGGTTGCATGACAGGAAATACAGGAAGTTGCATAGACACTTTTCCCTTCCTCAATTACACTTTGGGGAAGCGGAGACTTTTTTTCCTGTGCCTGCAATTTTGGAAATAAAGCTGAAAGAAAAAGGACAATAAAACTTAGGGTGTTGATTTTTAAGGTTTTCATATTTAATGTTGTTTGTTTTACAGTTAATTCGTTGAACTATCTTTTGGCATGCTCTTTTTCCTTATGTTCTCTCAGTAAATCTTTCCCGTAGTCATTGCCATTGGGGGTGCGAATTACCGTATGAATGTGATATTTTACTGGCCCAGGGCGGAGTTTTGTTCGGTCCCAAATGGAGACTGGTATTTGGTGGTCAAATTCTATCAAAATTACTGGGCTATGGATTCTATAATAAAAAAGATCATCTTGTCCATCCGTTTGTACCCAACTAAAATAGGTTTCATTCAAATATTTTTTCACCTCCTCCATTTTTACTTTGGCATGCCCTTCTTTTATGTTTCCCACATATTCACCAATCAAGTCGAGCAATATTTCTTTTTGATTTTTGGTTAATTCTTTAGCCGCAATCCCTTGTTTTATTAATATTTCATTGTCTCTGAAGGCTTCTGTTCGATTAAAATCTTGATCTAAATTATGCCAAACTGTAGCTTTTTGCTTTTGAGCAGAATTTAACGAACTGAAAAAAGTGAAACCTTTTTTCTCCTCAGCCTCATAAGTACGAAGTCCTTTATTAGGCCCTTCCGCTATATAATTTGGCTCTGAACCCATGAAAGTGGGGGTCATCACCACTTGGTCGCCCAACACAAAATAATTGATTATCAGATGGTGGCCATCGAATTGAAAACCCCAAGGTTCGGTTTCTGATGGAGTGCCCATGAATGTAAACCAATATTTTTCTCCTCCCAATAGCTTATTTGTGGGGGTTAAATAAGCTAAATAGGTTTCCATACTCATCACATCTTTTGACTTTTTCAATCCTTTTGGGCTCAGACCAGCCTCTAAAATTCTAAAAGCCAATCCTTTTTGAGTTTCTGTCAATTCCTCCAAACCAATGCCTGTTCTTTTATAAAGTTCAATATTATGCCATTTTCGCCATTCATCAGAATCAATTGGAAAGCTGCATTTTGCCTTTTGCTCCATCGAAAGCGAGGCGATGAATGTTTCGACCGCATTTTTTACTTCGGCGGTACTTTGTCCAGTCTTCTTTAATGGATACAAATTGGGTTCAATTTTTCCATTATTGGTAATACCAAAATAGGGTTTGGCCAAAACAGCTGCTTCTTCAGGTGTATTGGTTTGTCTGGCGAGCATTTGCTGTGTTGGTTTTACTTTGCCTTCCAAACCGTCCAAATATCCCCAAAGGTCATTTAGCACCTTATGCTCATTCTGATCCATTTTTAATTTATGGAGAATATCACTTTTGTTGTTTGCGGAACGGTATTGATACTTCAATGATTTGCCCGCCAGCGAATCGGGTAAAAGAAGAGTAATCGAGTAGAATCCTTGATTATCAGGTCCTTGCATTGGGGCGATTTTAGCCAAATTAAATGGTTCTGAATTCAATATTGGTCCAGCTATAGCGATAGATTCAGGATTTTCGAGCTCAGTTATTTTAAGTTTAAAAATAACTTTTGTCTCTTTTGCAATTTGGGCATTGGCAGTTTGAAAAAAGAAAAATAGGAATACACCCAATATAAAAGTTTGTAATTGTTTGATTTTCATTTGTTTAGAGTTATAATATTAATAATCTAATCTTTCGATTTGTGAATTCTATTTATCTATGTTTGACATTGCAAAAGACGACAAGCCAAGTAAGCAGAAGTTTTACAAATAACTCAGCCACCATTTTTCAGGATGGCTGGTTTTATACTGATCATACCATTTGCAAATGGGATAAAGGCAAAAAATAAGAGCAGCCCATATTAAATATACATAGGGCAAAGCTAACCCATCATCAGGAACCACAAACATGAAGGGTATGTTTTGGCTTAATTCAACGGCAAAGCTGTAATTGTGGCCTTTGAAATAAAAATAAATAAGAATTATTGAATGTAAAATAAACCAGTGGATGATATAGTAGAAAAAGGCTACCCTGCCAAAAGTGCGCATTATTTCTGTGAATCCATTTTTCATTTTTTCGAGAAATGGCAAGACCAAAATAGCAAACCCTATTGTAACGGACATGTATAGCAATGATGGGGGGTATTTGTTGACTTTTATGAATGATAATACTGTTTTAATCAGGCTATCCTGTTTGGCCCAATGGAATGGGTCGCCATATAAATTGCTGGCTCGTAGTGCTACAAAAAATAACAGAACTCCAATTCCCATTTTTATGAAAATACCTATTCGCTCCTTTATACTGTATTTTGAAGTGAAAAATATTCCAAAACAATATCCTAAAAGCATGAGCCCGAGCCAAGGAACAAATGGGTATAAAATGGCCAGTACCCTTGTCTCAGAGATCGGATAAATAGCAAATTGTGAATGATGCATTAAATCCCACCAAAAGCCCGCTTTAAAGCCTGGAGCGGCTTCAGCTGCATCTAACAAATTGTGGCCTAGTACAATTATTAATCCAATGACTAAAATAATTCGGGAGGGCAATTTTTGTAAAAAGGCCAAAATAACCATGCTAATGCCGATTGTCCAGATAACCTGCAAAATCACAAAACTATAGCGATGATTAAATGTCATGGCAAAAGTAATTATTATTACTTCAGCAAAAATGAGCCATAAGCCTCTTACTATCAGAAACTTGAAAAGCTCATTTGGGCTTTTTCTTTGACCTTGAAGAAAAATAGAAGTGCCGGAAAGGAACACAAAAATTGGAGCACAAAAGTGCGTTATCCATCTGGTTAAAAATAAAGCGGGTGTAGTAGTCTCCAAATTCAATGGGTCGTCGGTCCAAGCGGTTGTGTGAAAAAAATCTCTTACATGATCCAGTGCCATTATTACCATTACAATTCCTCTGAGGATATCTATGGACTCAATTCTGTTTTTGGTTTTAGGAGGTTGCATAATAAAAAATTTTACTAGAGGTTGGTTTAGGGTATTTTTTTAAAAGGTTGTTTCTTCCAATAGGTGAGGCTTCGCCAAAGCCATTCAATTGGCCCAAACTGGAAATATTTAAGCCATATCGTACTAAAAATAAGATTAAAAAGCCAAATTCCTGGCACAAAATAGAATAATTGGTAATACTGGAATCGGCCAAAATAACCTAATCCGTAACCATTAAAGATGAGTGTGCAAATGAGGGTATGGGACACATAGTTAGTTAGAGCCATTTGGCCAACTGCTGCTATGGAGCGGAACAGCCAATTGAAAATTCCCGTTCTGAAAAGCAGCATTATCAGACCAATATGTCCGAAAACCATACTTACTCTGCGAATATCATAAGTAAATGGAAAAGGTGCTACCCAATTGTCATCTAAAAACCGCCCATAATTCACCACGATATCATTGCCAAAATGAACGACCCAACTACCCAAAGGGATTCCGATACCATAACCCAATAATAACATTAACCAATAAGTTTTTTGACTGGATTGGTTGGAAAGGACCCCTTTTTTGAATAGAGCCATACCCAGAAGCATCATGCCAAGTGCATCCCAGAAACCCCCATAAAAATACATTGATTGGATTCGGACATTAAAAGGCACCAAATGGTACCAAAGCTTGGCATAACCACTCCTAGTAACCTTTATCTCTTTCTCAGCTTTTTTAGGATCATACTTATGTTCTTTTTCCAGATTGAGCCAGCTTGTTGTATCAGATTTTTGTTCTTCTGTGAGAGGCTTATTTTTTTTTACTACAGCAATAGCTGTTAAGTATTTATCGTGTTTTTGTTTTGATTCGGCGAAACTCCACCAGCCCTTGAAAGCTAGAAAAGCAAAACATAAAAGTGCCCCAATAATTAATCTTTTGGGGGAAGTATTGCGAACCGTGAAAAGCAAAAGACCAATTAAGCCATACCAATACAGAACATCTCCTGGCCAAAGTAAAAAAAAGGCATCGACCACTCCAAAAACCACCAGCCATATCATGCGGCGATAATAGAGGTCGGCAACTTGAAGGCTACCTCCAGAAGCTTCCTCTTTTCGGGCAGTAAAAAGTAAAATACCCGCCCCAAAAAGCAACGAAAACATTGCTCTCATTTTACCCTCGAAAAGTACGGAAATGATAAAATTTGTTTTATAATTAGTATCCCCCAACTGACTGAATATTTGGTGATGGAAGGTGATTTCAGGCAAGCCGAAATAGGGGATATTCATGAGTAAAATACCCATTAAGGCAATGCCTCTAAGTATATCAACAGAGAGGTGGCGGTCTTTTAGGGTTGGGCTAATTTCATTCATACCATAGATTTTTGATAGATTTTTAGTTTTATTTTAGTTGGCATATTCCTTTATCTGCACATTGGCGGACTTCCCTTAGTTTTGCTTCTAATTCTTTTTCGACCTCCCCCTTTTTAATATAGATTTTTAAAAAATTCTATAAATCATGGCTGAATGGGCGTATCTTATACTAGGTGACATTTAATAAGGCGATTGCACAATCATTTATAGATCTTTCGACCTTGCAAAATAAGCTCAGTCACAAAGAGAGGCAATGCCCAACAAGCCCAAGCCATTAGAGCACCCGTTCCTTTGATTTGCAAGGGTTCCAAAAGATCATAAATAAGCCTGAAAGTGACAAACGCTAAAGTAATCACATAGCTTCTAACCACCCATTCTCTATGTAATTCAATTTTCTTGTTTTTGATAGAAAGATAGGCCATAATGGCAGAGCCGATCCAAACAAAACCAAGTGAAAATAGGCCTACTTGATAAGCAATATCGCTATCGGTTCGAGGGATAATAATAGCCCACGATGCCAATGCACCCAAAATGGTACAGATCAAATAAATTTTGCCCAAGGTTCGGTGAAGTTTAATGTTTCGTTTCCGAATAGAGGATACAAATTGAAATGGCCCAATAATAGTGGCTGTTATTCCCAATACCACATGCGAGAAAATCAATATAGCATCTTTGCCATATGCTTTTTCAGAAAAAGAAAAACTTAAATAGGGGAAGGCCCTTGTGACCACAAAATAAACTGTGGCAAGGCCAACAATGAGATAAAGAACTGCCAGGACTAGCCCGCCAGCAGAATAAAGGGAGGATTCACTTGTGCTTTTCATTTTGATTATAGAGGTTTGATTTGAAAAAAAATTGACACTTTGAAAGTCTTAAAATTAGAAAGACTCAGACGTCCAAAGGCTTTGAAATTGCTATCTCTCTTCTGGAGCAAGCTTTTACATTTATTTTTAGGGTTAATGGATTGATTTAGCGGATTTTACATAAAAATATATTTTAAAAATCGCTATTCAAAGAAGTGCTTCTTTTTTTTATTGAGTGGTAAACCAATTAAGTGATATAGCTATTAATTGGTCAATATTAGGGAAGCAAGAAGAATCCTGGTTTCAATAAGTTGTGAAAATTATTGGTGAGTAGTCCATCAATCCATATCAAATTGAAATAAATTATCGATGAAAAAGAGAAAATAATATAAACATTATGACTCGAGCAGAGAGAAAATAATTTGGGGGTGATGAGCATTTCAGAAAACTAAAATTATAATCGCCAAATTCTAAATACCTCTCCTTTCTTAAATTCATTCCGCTCAAAGGTTGGCAATTCCATAAAGGCATCAGCGTCTACCAAGTTAGCAAAATCCCCTGAACCATGTCCTTTGATTGGCTGTGCAAAAGTTGTGGCATTTTCTTGAAATAATTTTACTTGCAAAAAATAAGTGAGATTATTTTTTATTTCGAAATCTTCGGAAAGTTGAGCCTGTTCTATTTTTATCTCTCTCATTTCCAACGATTTACAAAGCCAAGGAATAATATATCGAATCGTACATAAATAGGTAGAAACTGGGTTGCCCGGAAGAGCAAAAACCAGTTTTTCTCCCTTTTTTCCAAACCAAAAAGGTTTACCTGGTGTCTGAGCTATTTTATGAAAGAGCTTTTCAAATCCTAAGCTTTCCAAAGCTTTTGGGATAAAATCCTTTTTACCCATTGAAACCCCTCCACTCAAAATCAGCACATCATTCTCAACTAAAGCTTTTTCAATTGATTTTATCGTTTCCTCCAAATGGTCATCGATGTGTATTTTGGCTGCTTCTATTTCATATTTTGCTAATAACGAGGCAATTGCATAGCTATTGGACCTTCTTATCTGATGTAATTCTGGAACTGTTTCGATTGGAACTAACTCATTCCCCGAGGTAATGATTGCTATTTGAGGTAATTTTTTTATAGATAATTCGTGTGCTCCCACACTTGCAGCAATCGCCATCTCTGCGGCTGTGATCAATTGATTTGGTTGTACTATTATTTCTCCCTTTTTCCGATCTTCACCCTGAAAATGAATATTTTGATTAGACTTTACTTCTTCTAAAATAGTAGCGAATCCACTTTCAATTTTTAAAGCTTCATACCTAATTACAGAATCGGTATTGGAGGGCAGAATTGTTCCAGTCATTACTTCAATACACTCATTATCAAGCAGTAAAGTCTGCTTCTCATCCCCAGCCACTTGCGTGCTTTGAATCTTGAACTGGCGATTTCCATTCTGAAAACTGGTAAATTTAATCGCAATACCATCCATCGTAACTCTATCAAATGGTGGGAAATCTCTGTCAGCTACAATTGCTTTTGCTAAAATTCGGTTAAGTGATTGATCTATAGAAACCTTTTCCTCCCCATAATTTCTACCCTCGGCAAGAATAAGAGATTCGGCTTCAGTGACTGTAATCAAATTGGAATTTATATTTTCAGACATTATTGAGAGAGTATCTAAAATTGAAAAGAATTTCACATCTTTTCGCAAATATAAGTCAAAACACAAAACTGGCCCATTCTAAATAATAGGAACCGATATTTGGACTAAATTGCAACCAAAAGAGTTCATTTGTATTAAGGCATTTCTAAAATACGAAAACAGAACTCCCACAATACTTTTTCACCCCATACTTTTCAATTATTTACCGAATACTTCTCGTACCCAATAGCCAGTAAGTGCAGCACTACCTCCAATTATGGCAGCGAGCAATCCCACAACCACTGTTAAGAGGAGGCCATTGGGCAATTGAAATATCCCTGCTACTTTGTCAGAAAGGATTCCGTGACTGGCAAAATGCCAAAATGAAGCAACCACGGTCCATAATAAGCCAATGGCTGCTGCTCCCATCAGAAAGGCTTGTTTGGCGGAACTTGCTTGCCAAAAAGCAATTACAAAAGCTACCAATGCAGAAACCCACCAGGGCAACAAGAAGTTAAGTGGTAATGAACTGAGAAAAATGAATAAAAAAAACCTACTATTCTCTCTTTTCTCTGAAATGATATTTTCTTTCAGTCCCATATTTTTATAGTGAATCCTAGCTAAGCAGGTTGTTTAAATTAAGATTAAATTAGGTTAATATTTTTACAAAACTTTTGTTCTTTCTATTTTGAAAAAGTAATTACTTTTCGGATTCTTGGACTAGCTTCCTCCCGATTTTGAAGATAAAGTAATTCATTCAGCTCACCTTTCGCCCATTTATCAATCATATTGTCGTATTGGCTACTTCCAGGATTGCCTGATTGGCCACCAGGGAAAATGCCATAAGCTTTTGGTTGCTTTTTATCGAGCTGCACCACCATTCGCCAACTTGGACCCCAACGAGAATTGGCGGCATTTACCATTGTTTTACCACCGCCAATTGGCACATTTAATCTGCTAAATCGATCGAGGGCAGGGTTACTGGCTCCTAAAAGATGTTTAATAGAGGTATTCTTCCAGTCGGCCCAGGCCCATTTAGGCCCCATTGACCCCTTTTTGGCAGTAATAGAATCCAAAGTAGCTGATAGACTTTTTGAAAGTAATTCTTCTAATGTTTCTTTTTTATTTTTGGTGGAAACATCATCAAACCATTTTGAATTAGGCTCGCTTTTGATCAATTGAATTGTTTTGTCATCAGAAGGATATTTCATTGGCAAATCTTTATCACTATCAAATTCATCTTTCCAGATAGCATGGGTGAGGTTTTTCATCCATTCGTCAAAAATTGTGGGAGCAATTGACTCAATTGTATTTTGCCTATTCCAATTTTTAAGCTCTTTTAATGCTGGAGCCAACTTTGTATCCGAAGTTTTTATTTTTTCCAACAAAGTTGGTAAGATATCTCTTGCCCAAATATTGAAATTATCATTTTGGAGCATCCTAAGGCTATCTGGCGTGGCTTTTTCCATTTTTTCAAGTCGCTCGTTAATACGGCGGCCTCGGAAAGAAGCGGCAAACTCCCAATTGATATAATAAGGGTAATTGGGGTCGGTGGACGACTGATTTGCTGAACTCACAAAGCCCCGATTAGGGTTTTTCACATGAGGATTATGTGCTGGAGGAATGTAGCCGTTCCAGTCAGCCTTGGCGTCACTTCCATCAAGTGTATATTTGCCTGATTGTCTGGCTTTTAATGGGAATCTTCCATTCACCCAAATGGCAATGTCGTTTTCATTGGATGCAAAAATAAAGTTTTGAGCAGGAGCTGAATAATAGCTCAAAGCTTCTACATATTGTGCATAATTTTTGGCACGATTTAACTTGTAAAAAGTAGTTAGTTCTTGAGAGCTTTCGTGTGCAATCCATTTAAGCGCATGCCCAACAGGAATATTGCTTTTGAAAGCTTTTTGATTGGATTGGTATACAACAGGGCCATGATGGGTATATAAAACCGTATCTATTTTATCTGGAAGGCCTTTCACTTTAATTGTTTCTAATCGCTTGGTTACTTTTTTCCATTGGTTATCATGCCAATATTCATTTTTACTATCATCTTTAAACTTTACTTCATACCAATCCATAATATCCGCACCCACATTAGTTACCCCCCAAGCTATATTTTGATTGAAGCCAATAATCACATTCGGCGTGCCTGGCATGCTAGAGCCATATACATTCACCCCTGGGGAATGAAGTTGTATCTGATACCAAATGCTGGGTAGATTGAGTCCTAAATGAGGGTCGTTCGACAAAATTGGCATTCCATTGACAGATTTTGACCCAGAAACCGCCCAGTTGTTGGAGCCTATAGACTTGTTTTGCTCAGCAGGTACTATTTTAGACCCTTTTCCGATAAAAGTTGGAATAGTTTCTGGAAGTGGCAGTGGTTTAAAATCAATTGGCGAACCAACTGGAATAATTGGGCTTTCGTCATTTGGGTAGTTGGGAAAAAGCTCTTCAGCAACGCCTAGACCATATTTTTGAGCAATATTAGTCATCATTAATTCATCGGAGCCAGAAGCCAAAACAAACGACATGTTTTTGAGAAAGAGAGCTGATTTTAGCGGCGTCCAAGGCTCAGGTTTATAACCTAATAATTTATACTCAAATGGTAAATCTAATTCTGACAATTGACTGATATAGGCATTCACACCTGCAGCATAGGAATCAAGCGACAATTTGGAATTAGGGTCAGCGAGCATGCCCGCCAAGGAATTTTCTGCCCCATAAACTGCCCCCATTCTTCTTTGGTAAAGGTCTGATTCAAGGCCTTTTTCGCCCACAATTTCTGAGATGCGACCTGCAGCAAAATGAGTCTGAAATTCCATTTGCCAGAGACGGTCCTGAGCAGTCACAAATCCTTGAGCAAAGTATAGGTCGTGGTTATTTTTTGCAAAAATATGTGGTACACCGTTTTCATCATACTTAATTGAAACCTCTTCAATAAGGTCTGGCAATTTCAAGTCTTTGGTTGAAACCTCACTTTCTGAAGAGCTATTTTTTATTTCAGAATTAGTCCAAAAACCTGTAAAAGGGTTTAAAAATTTGCCTAAAGCTGGGAGTCCTGCAGCACCAAATTGCAAAAAATAAATGAGATATCCAGTAATTGCCAGACTTATTAAGGCTTTTATAATTTTCATTATTTCTGAAGAGCGATTTCTATCAATGTGTCTTTTATCAATCGAAGATAGGAAAAAAAGAAGACAATCGGCAAGGAGGGAATTATCAAAAAGAAAAGAATGTTTTCTTTGATGGAAATGTATCAATTGTAAATTTTTTCTCCTTTTAGCAACCAAATCCCCCATTCAGGTGAATAGGCGTGGACTTTTGGGGTAATTTTCATTTTGTTATCCACCACGGAATGGCCTTCATTGACCCACTGGAAGAGACCGCCCCAAAGATTTTTCACGTTTTTGTAGCCGGCCTTTTGCAGTTTTTCACCAATTTGCTCAGACCTTGCTCCAACAGAACAATAGAGTATGATTTCGGATTCTTTCGAAATATTTTTAAATTTATTCAAATTAAACTCCTCATAACCAATCCATTGTGCATTTTTAATGTGGCTGGTATTATATTCTTTTCTTAATCTGGTATCAAAAAAATAGGCTGACTTTCTTAGAGAAGCCTCACTTACTTTGATTGGTACAACCGTTTTTTTCAATAACGAATTGAGCATCTGATCATAACTTACCGACTGAGCTACAATGTAACTTGTGATGAATAAGAATACTGAGAATATTGTTTTTTTCATTTATATATCAATCACGAAATTGCATAATATTGCATTTGCCATATCATATTCTACTAAAGTATTTCTTTTGATAAATGCGTGATTAATGCCCGTGGTAAAATTTATTTTTCCCGCAAAAACATGAGTGTACCTTAAGGCTAACTGATTTTGACTAAAACTATTGGGTGGTTTGTTCGGGCTAATATTGTAAATCGGTTCAAAGGTCATATTTAGGCTTGATTTTTCAGTAAAGTCAATCGTTTCACTGAGCCTAATTCGAAGGCGAGCTGCCCTTCTTGAAATATTATCGCTGCTAATGCTTCTGTATTCATAACCAGCTCTAAGGGAGGTCGTTGATTTTTTATATGGGAGGCCATACTCTTCAAAAAATGAATACCGCCATTCGTAACTGTTGGGGATATTTAGGTCGCTTTTTGTACCCACTAATCTATAGCTTTTGATATAATTGGGTAAAATTAAAGTATGAGAAAATCGACCAGAATTATAAGTTGTATAGGTTCTCACCCATCTCATTAAAGGTTTTTGTATGGGATTGTTTAAAGATTTTGTAAAGTCATTTTGTTGACGGTAATCAAACTCTAACTTGAATTCCCAACTTTTGATTTCTTTTTGGAAAGCCAATCTAGACCACAAAGTAGTATGCTTATAGGTTTGGGCACCTATCCCTGATGAAATACCCAAACAAAGGAATAAAATTTTGTAGTACTTATTTTGCAATTTTTTTGAACTTAATTCCAGACACCAAATGTAGGTAAATAACCCGAGAAATACGGAAGTTAAATGGGGTAAATAGAAGGCTGACCAGTGTTATAGGGATTATATAATAAAGCACTGGAGGGTCATTAAAAATATTGTAAATGGCCACTCCTCCAATGATCATAATCATTACTGAAAAGCCATAACTCATATACATTGATCCATAAAAAAAGCCAGGCTCAACCTCGAAATTCACTTGGCAAGTAGGGCATGTTTTATTCATTTTTGAAAAATGACCCAGCTGCCACCATTTAAATTGAAATATATCTCCTTTTTCACATTTTGGGCACTTGCCCATTGCGATTGCTTTTAGTTTATTTCCGTTTGGCATATTTTAATTCAAAGATTTTATTATTTTTTCCAATTGAGGAGCGTGCATTACACCAGATTTTCTGAATAAATTTTTACCATTTTTGTAAATCATAAGGGTGGGAACCGATTGTATTTGAAGCTTATCCGCCAATTTTTTATTGCGATCAATATCAATCTTTACAATTTTTATTCCTTCGCCCATATTCTTTTTTAGAAGCTCCAATTGCGGTGCCATTGCTTTGCAAGGGCCACACCAAGTGGCAAAAAAGTCAACCAAAACGGGAGTTTCTCCTTTTGTTATTTCACTATAATTATCAGTCATAATCACTTAATTTTTATATTTTCTATTTATTGAAAACGACTAAACATTATCAACCAAGAAACAAAACTTATAATTTAGTTTTAATAAAGGCATGCAATTTAGTACTATTTAGTCTTATTTGAGCAAGATTTTAGGATTGAATCTACATCTCACAATATGAACATACGTTCATTTATATTGGTTCGTTGTGGTTTTCACTTTCACTTTTTGGTTTGCCTACAGAATCAATATTTTCAAAATCATATTACTCGCAAAAATATATTTGGGGAAATGTTAACAATTTGGTAACATTGGGAGAAAAAACAATAATTACCTTTGCCAAAATTATAATACACCTATGTTCGGATTAGATACCTTTCTATTTATCTTATTGTTTATCAGCGTTTTGGCAGTTTGTGTTTTTGAGTTTGTAAACGGCTTTCACGATACCGCTAATGCAGTTGCTACTGTTATTTATTCCAATTCACTAAAACCAAACCATGCTGTAATTTGGTCAGGATTTATGAATTTTGTAGGCTTACTTACTGGCGGAGTGGGAGTTACAATGTCAATTGTGGGCCTCTTGCCAACAGAATTATTAATTGACCCTAATGTGTATCATGCTGTGGCGATGTCGCTTGCCATGTTATTTTCAGCCATTATTTGGAATTTGGGCACTTGGTATTTTGGAATTCCTGCCTCCAGCTCACATACTTTAATAGGCTCAATTATCGGGATTGGACTCGGCTGGGCGGTATTACCAGGCAATGCAGGCCTTAATGCCCTCAACTGGGATAAAGTGAAGGAAATCGGCCTATCGCTCTTACTGTCGCCTCTTTTTGGATTTGCATTGGCAATCGTATTCATGTACATTTTGAAAAAGACCATTGCAAACAAGGATATTTTTAAAGAACCTAAAAAAGATTCGCCACCACCATTTTGGATTCGATCAATACTAATTGCTACTTGTACCATGGTGAGTTTTTTTCATGGAAGAAACGATGGACAAAAGGGAATTGGGCTTTTGATGATTATTTTAATTGCCTTTTTACCAAATTATTATGCTTTAAATACGGATGTTGACCCATTTAAGTTAAAAGGCGATGTGGTAATTGTTGAAAACATTATTTCAAAAGTGGATACAAATCATCTCTCGCTGTCTGAAAAACAGAGTTATTACAGTGTTATTCATGCCACCGAAGAATTAAATAGTATTTTGGCCGATAGTGTAAAAGGTGCTAAAGGGCTATCTGTTGAGCGTAAATTGAATATCAGAAATGATGTTTTGGCCATTACTAAACATACCAAAAAACTCTATGAATCAGAGTCTGTGAACCTTACTCCTTCCGATGTAAAAGCTTTAAAAACAGCCACAGCTGGGGGGAAAGCACCATTTTTTACCTATGGTAATAATAACAAAGGTCTTTCGTCTCTTACAGATTTTGCGCCCAATTGGGCCTTATGGATGATAGCACTTTCACTTGGCTTAGGAACTATGATTGGTTGGAAAAGAATTGTGGTTACAATTGGTGAGAAAATCGGAAAACAACATTTAAATTATGCCCAAGGAGCCTCTGCTGAACTAGTTGCCTCTATAACAATCGGTTTGGCGACTGCTTATAAATGGCCCGTGAGTACTACACATGTGCTTTCTTCTGGTATTGCAGGCTCAATGGTAGCCTCAAAAGGAATTAAAAACTTGCAGGGGGGCACCGTGAAAAACATTGTCACTGCTTGGGTACTTACCCTACCAGTGACTATTATCCTATCTGCTACTTTATTTGTATTTTTCCGTTGGATTACCGGATAAATGGCATAACGAAATTCAGTAACATTAAACGGTTAGAAGCTTAAATGCCTCTAACCGTTTTTTTATTAAACTGATTGTCAAATATTTATGAATAAACAACTGGCATAATGGAATAAATAACAAAATAATAACAATTTGATAACATTGAACTATTTCGTGTTAAAGATTATTTAAGGAATTTTGTAATGTTAAAATAATACACCAATTGAAAAACATTTTCCTGCTATTTTTAGGCATTTTATGTGCTAATCTTTTAGCATATGGTCAAAGCCCTCGTCAGTTTTATAATATAGCCAATGGATGGACTGACCTCAACATTTCTGGGACAATTAAAAGTAAATTTACTTGGCAAATTGAAAATCAACATCGTAGGGTTGATATGCAAGGAGAAAATAATCCTGCAACTGTTACTGGCAATCCTTACAATAATCTTAATCAGCATATTTTTAGACCCTACATTCATTTTCAGGCCAATCCAAATATCAGATTCAGTGTAATGCCACTGGGTTGGATGGGCTCCAATCGATTCAAAGACGGCAAACCCTCTGCTTTTTTTTCCGAACTAAGGGTTTCACCACAAGTAATTTTAACTCAAAACCTTAGAAAATTAAGGTTAGATAGCCGTTTAAGGTATGAATTCAGGTGGTTAGGTCTAAACGAAGACCCATCAAACCATTCAGGCTTTTATGGGGGCGACTTTTCAACTGTTTCAAAAAGACAGAGATTTCGATATCAATTAAAAGGCACCATACCTTTAAACCATGATAAAATGGACGATAAAACGCTTTATGCTCAGGCTTATAATGAGCTTTTTATCAATATGGGCAAGGAAGTGCCTACCATTAACTTATTAGATCAAAATCGATTTTTGATCGGTCTTGGCTATAAATATAATCAATATTTTTCCTTTGAAGCTGGTTTTCTGAGGCAATCATTTTATCGCTTTAATAATGCTGATAAAAATAATATTGACCGAAATAATACGCTACAGTTGAATTTAATCCTGAATAATGTTGAGAAAATGTTGAAAAAAACGAATGCATAATCAACTTTTAATATACACCAATACAATCATCAAGCCATTGAAAAGCAATAAAATAACAATCATAATTCTTTTTTTGATGCTGGTTCTTCAGCATTTTGGATCTGCGCAACACAAAATCGACAGTTTAGAAAAATCTAAACCAGCGATACAAATTAAAAAAGAAATCATTAAAAAATGGTATGATACTTTTAGTATAAGGGGCTATATGCAAGTACGCTATAATCGACTTTTAGAAACGAACCCTCTGCTAAAATGCGAACAATGCGATAAGTCAATAGGCGAGTCAGGAGGCTTTTTTGTTCGAAGAATGCGTATAATTTTTAGCGGTAACGTTGGGGAAAGAGTCTATATATATATTCAGCCTGATTTTGCTTCTTCTGCCAGTAGTACTGGCCTCCATTTTGGCCAAATACGAGATATGTATATGGATGTTGCATTAGATGAAAAAAAGGAATATCGTTTAAGAATAGGTCAAAGTAAAGTGCCATTTGGTTTTGAAAACCTTCAGTCAAGTCAAAATAGAATGCCGCTGGATCGTAATGATGCTCTGAATAGTGCGGTTTCAAATGAACGAGACCTTGGTGTATTTTTTTATTATGCTCCCGACAAAGTGAGAAAACTATTTACCTCTCTTGTGGCGGATGGTCTTAAAGGAAGTGGCGACTATGGAATATTTGCGATTGGAGCCTATAACGGGCAAACAGCCAATAAGCCAGAGCTTAACAACTCCCTTCATACAGTCGCAAGGATAAGTTATCCTATTGAAACAAAAGGAGGACAAATTATAGAACCTGGTATTCAAGCCTATACTGGAAAATATGTGCTGCCTACCGATTTGAGAAGTGCAGGGATAAAAGGGAGTGAAGGTTTTTCTTATTTAGACCAGAGGGCTGCAGTTTCTTTAATTTTATATCCAAAACCTTTTGGAATCATTGCTGAATACAACATTGGTACTGGCCCTGAGTTTAATAAAATTACTAAAACCGTTGAAAGTAAGCCGCTTAGAGGTGGCTATATTACAGCGAGTTATCAATTAAAATCTAAAAATCACTTATTGATCCCATTTGCAAGAGTTCAAAAATATGAAGGGGGTAAAAAACATGAGCTAGATGCAAGAAGTTATCGTGTGAAGGAATCAGAAATTGGGATCGAATGGCAGCCAAACAAGAATTTTGAATTGGTAGGTATGTATACAATTTCTAACAGACGATTTGAAGATTTGAAATCAGTAGAAAATTCGCAAAAAGGGAACTTGATGCGTATTCAAGCCCAACTGAATTTTTAGAAAAGGTAGAATCCCTAATGGTCGGAAATTCTAACCTTTTACGGTCACTGGGGGAATTTCCCATTATTTGAAAAAATTTATCCCAAAGGCTCTATTATCTATTTGTATCCGCTTTTTTTATTCTTCCCCGAATATCTAATCAAAATTTAATTCCTGAATGGCCAACCAAGCCATTAACCCAGGGCCAATTTCTAGGGCCTTTTCGTCAATATTAAAATTCGGTGTATGCACCCCAGAAACGATTCCTTTTGCTTCATTTCTTGTCCCTAATCTGTAAAAGCAAGAATCAACATGATGGGTATAAAAAGCAAAGTCTTCTCCGGCCATCCAAAGGTCAAGATGCACTACATTTTCTTCGCCCATATAGGCAATGGCCTCATTCTTTAGTCTTTTGGTTAGCTCAGGTTCATTTTCAAGATAAGGGTATCCGTTTACGATTACAAAATCACAACTTGCCCCCATGGCTTCGGCAATTCCTTCAGCCATTTTTTTCATTTTTGCTAAGCCATTGGCACGCCAAGTTTCATTCATACAGCGGAAAGTTCCTTCCACATACACTTCATTGGGGATTACATTGGTCGCTCCATTGGCAATTACTTTCCCAAAGGTCAAAACAGAGGGAAATCTAGGGTCTTTTACCCTACTAATTATTTGTTGCAGAGCTACAATAATATGAGAGGTAATCAGGACTGGATCTACACAAATATCAGGCATTGCTCCATGGCCACCGATTCCTTTAATAGTCATGTATAGCTCATCAGTGCTGGCCATATACATCCCTTCTCTAAATCCAATTTTGCCAACAGGGATGTTTGGTGCCACATGCTGGCCCATCATTTTGTTGGGTTTTGGATTTTCTAGTACCCCTTCTTTGATCATTATACTTGCACCCCCTGGCGCTTTTTCTTCGGCGGGTTGAAAAACAAGTTTAATCGTACCTTCAAATTCATTTTTTAATGAATAAAGTATTTTAGAAGTACCTAAAAGTGAGGCAGTGTGTACATCATGGCCACATGCATGCATCACACCAATATTTTTCGATTTATATTCAATATCGTTGGTTTCGGTAATGGGTAAGGCATCCATGTCCGCTCTTAGGGCTACCACTTTTTTAGATGGATTTTTGCCTTCAATGGTTACCACAAGACCTGTTTCAGCAATTTCAGTTGGGAAAAGGCCAATTTCTTCTAGTTTCGACTTAACGTATTTTTGGGTATTAAACTCTTGAAACGAAAGCTCCGGATTGGCATGCAAATGCCTTCTAGTTGCCACCGTTTCAGCCGCTAAATCCTTTGCAATTGCCTTTATTTTTTCTAACATATCTCTTATTTATAAATTCAAAACTTAACTAATAAAATTAGGCATAGTCTTCATGAATATTTTTGGCCAACTCTACAAAAGATTTTACATTTTGTTCCTCCTCTTTTTTGCAAATCATGAGTACATTGTCATGGAAGGCGACGATATAACCGTCCAAACCTTGAACCACTGCCAATATGGAATCTGGTGTTTTTATAATTGAATTTTTGGTTTCACGTAATACAATTTGTCCATCCACTACATTATTACTTTCATCTTTATTTGAGGTTTCATGAAGTGATTTCCAAGTGCCGAGGTCAGACCAACCGATGTCTCCCAGTACTACGCTTACATTATCTGCCTTTTCCAATAAAGCATAATCAATTGAAATGTTTTCGCAAGTTGAATAGATATTATTAATGTACTCTATTTCATTTTCAGTAAAATAATGGCTCATTCCTAATTGAAACTGCTCTGCCATCTCTGGCATTAATTTACCAAAAGCACTTTTAAAAGAGGTCAAATTCCATATGAAAATGCCCGCATTCCATACATATTCACCACTTTCAACAAATTCGATAGCTTTATCTAAAACGGGTTTTTCTAAAAATTTGGAAACCTTTTTTACCTCTTCCGTCCCGCTTTCAAATTTAATATAACCATATCCCGTATCTGGTCTGGTTGGTTTGATGCCCAAGGTCAATAGATTTGGGCTATTTTTAGCCGCTTCGATACAAATATTGATCTTTTTTTCAAATTCAATTTCGTTCAATATGATATGGTCTGCTGGCGAAATAATGATATTTGCATGAGGATTAATCACCCCTATTTTATAGCAAGCATAGGCAATACATGGGGCTGTATTTTTCCTAAAAGGTTCTGCAAGTACTTGATTATCAGATAAAAAAGGTAATTGATCCTTTACGATTTCAACATATTGTAAGCTCGTAACTACATAAATATTGGAATGGGGGCAAATATTTTTAAACCGATCAGCTGACTGCTGCAATAGCGTTCTGCCAGTATTCAGAACATCATGAAATTGCTTTGGATTATTGTTTCTGCTAATTGGCCAAAAACGGGTACCAGCCCCCCCGGCCATAATTATGAGGTAATTGTTTTGATTCATTTTTTGTGGCAAAAGCCAATTTGTTTTTATTTATTAAGACTGAAATAACTATTAATTCTTGTTTCAACATTTTCACGAATATTCATCCAAAAGAAATTGATATCAGCAATATGCCATATTTTTTTTCTAACCAAGAATGAGCCAGGAATTTTTGGTCTGTTTACCCATAATAGTCCCTTATTGTTTTGCGCATCTGTCAATTCTGGATAAAATTTAAACTTGGGCCCAACACCACCCAAATTCATAGAATAGGGGGCATAGCCATCAGTCGACGACCAAGTAAGAGGATTTGTACATACTGAATTAATGAGTGATTTTTCATACCATTTTGGATAATAGCCTTTCGAAAATGTATTCCATGCCGCATAACAGCCTATTTGAGTTGGATTTTGGCTTGGAATTAAATTGTCAAAACTATCTGGTGTAACTGAAATCCCAATGATATAAGCCATTACTAATTTTTTTTGAAGTTCCTTGCCATCAAAGTATTCTTTCAAAAGTCTTTTGGCATGAACAGTTCCTTGGCTATGGGAGGCAATAATGATAGGTCTATTGCCATTTGAATACTCTAAATAGTGTTCAAAAGCCCTTTTTACGTCACTATAAGCTAGGTTAAGCGCTAAATGCGAATCTGCCTTATTTTCCGTTACAAAAGAATAATAATGTGCTTGTCTATACCTAGGAGCATAAACTTTACATAATCCATTGAAAGCTGTTGCTTGGTTAAGGATAGTTGATAAGTCCGTTTTATTATTTAAAAAGCTGTCATTTACATCGGCATTCCATTGATAATGATTGGTGGGCTTATAAGTATAAATCGTTGGATGAATAAAAAACACATCTACTTTTGCATTTTTTTGGCCATCTTGAATGCTAGTTTTTTGTGGGAGACTATCTGCCATATCTATTTTGTCAGGTAGAGCAGCCCATGATTCTGGCTTTGAATAGTCGACCTCAGGGGGTATATTTCTTGTATCAAAATGTGATTTTAAAATAACTGGCCCCTTTTGACATGAATAGAATGTAAATGATAATATAAAAAATACTAACCACTTCATCTTTTTTTGAATAATTTAAAGTTTTTTTTGAATTATAATTACATAATTTCTTACTTTTGCAAACATGAAATTTGAAATTTTATAAAATTGCAAAAATCTCTAACCAGATTTTATACAAAATTACTCTTTTTATTTGTCAAGTATTATTTATTACTAATTTTGTCAATATAATTATCGTAATTTAAAATTTTGATTTTTATAACTATCCCTTAACTAAATCTTCAAAAAATGAGCGGAATCCGCTCATTTTTTGTTTCAATACCATTCGTATTTTAAGCTTCTAAATTTTTAGAAAGAATAGAACCTAGTCGAGTCAAAAAAAATGTACTATTTAAAGAATGGATAGATTTTCAAAAGGATTAATAGGGGTTTCAATTTTTTTTTTATTGATTAATTTATTATATATTTGAAACTCGCATTCGTATTACTTATTGTTTGTTAACCTATTTAATCCAACCCTTTCACAAATGAAATCTGTAGCTAAATTATTAACTGATAAGCCTCAATCAAATGTTTGGAGCGTTGGCCCTGAAACATTGGTGATTGACGCACTCTTGCTCATGAATGAAAAGAAAATTGGCGCCGTTGTAGTTTTAGAAGGTGAAGATTTGGTGGGTATTTTTTCAGAAAGAGATTATGCACGAAAAGGGATTGTTCAGGGTAGAAGTGCCAAATCCACCTCAATTAAAGAAGTGATGACTCCGAAGGTTTTCACTGTGGATAAAACTATGAATATCAATGAGTGTATGCAAATATTTTCAGAGAAAAAATTTAGACATTTACCTGTAGTCGAAAACAAAAAAGTAATTGGAATTTTGAGCATAGGAGACATTGTAAATTCTATAATAAATGACCAAAAAGATCATATCGACTTTCTTGAACAATATATAAGAAACTAATAACTTATATTTCTGAATAGATAATTAATTCTATCCTATCCATCCAACTATTTTCTGTAGGCTCTCAATATCAGATACAAGGCTAACGTTTTTCCCAAAAGTTAGTTTTTTGTTAAGTACCTGATAGCCTGTAACAAATATGTTTGCGGTGCTAAATTTAGTCGACAACCAATTCAAATAGACTTGAAGCTTTTCAGCGGTTGGTGCGGAGGTCATTACTGTAAAGATAAAATTGGGCTTATACAATTCACAAACAAACGCAAGGTCAGTGTCTGGCAAGGATTGCCCCAAATAAATTACTTTATGCCCTTTCGACTTGAAAATATAAGAAGTGAATAACAGACCAATTTCATGATATTCGCCTTCTGGCAGAAATAATACAATTGTTTTGGGGTTATTGTTGATGATTTTGGGCAATTTATCAATGGCCGCAATAAGTTTCTGCCTGATTAGGCTCGACATAAAATGCTCTTGTGCTGGTCCAATAGCTCCAGTAACCCACAAAACGCCAATTTTAGAAAGAAAAGGATAGATGATGTATAGCATCAAGTTTTCAAAACCAAATTTTTCAATATTTAAATTTAATATTTTTTCAAATCGATCTTCATCAAATTCAATCATTGCGGTAGTTAGTGCCTGTATTTGATCAGGATAATTTAACCGTAGCATTGAAATATCATTGACTTTACGTTCAATTTGTTGACCTGAAAACTTAGCAATTTCCGAGATTTTTAATCCATGATTTCGTAAAAGTGAAACATTCAAAACCAATTTTAATTGGCTAGCACTATAATTTCTAATATTAGTAGAGGATCTGTCTGGCGACAATAGTTTATAGCGTTTTTCCCAAATTCGTATGGTATGAGCTTTTATTCCAGAAAGTTGCTCCAAATCACGGATTGAATAGTCGGCCATTTTAAAAGGAGTAATTTAGAAATTAGTTTTATTTTTAGGGCAATTTCAAAGGCTCATATAGTAATTTGATGAGTAAAGAATTTATCCGTTTTGGGTTGAGAAATTTATTGAAATATATTCTGGCTAACAAAAAATAGTATTTGTAAGAGTAACAAAATATTGGCGATTTTGTTTTTAATTAGTAAGTTTTGTTTCAAAAGTAAAAGATTTATGCCAAAAGCAATTATAAACCAGCTGGTATAGTTTTGAAGGGGTATTTGGTTATTTTGCCAAGACCAAAAATCGAATTTTATAGCGATTGGTTCTATCAAAAAATCTAATGCGGTAATTAAACTGCTTGATAATGAGGCAATTAAATAATCATTTTGAATTGCCAAGTTATTTTTGGATAAATAAGTAAAGACATAGCACAATAATAACCAATTGGCACCAATGCATAAAGGAACGTCCAATAATTTCATCCCTAAAGTTTCGCCATAGGAATAATTCCCAAAAATAATTCCTGTTTTTACGCCTACCATCTCAATAAAAAAAGCAATCAAGAAAATTATTGCAAAATAAAGAACTGCTTTTTTGGACCAATTTTCATGAAAAAATAACAATAGTATCGCAGAGCTCCACAAGTTAAAGGCTGTGAGCGACAAAAAGATTGGTTTGGTAATCGAAAATTGAAGACCTAAAAAACCGGCCAAATACATCAAACATAAAATTAATTTGACGATTTTCCGATACTTGATAAGAATAGATTGAGCCGCTAGGAAATATTTTTTCAAAATGGATAGAAAGTATTTTCAAAATTAATAAAAAAAATAGCCCTATCGAATGATAAGGCTATTAAAAAATGGGGAGAATGAGGGGGCTCGAACCCCCGACCCTCGGAATCACAATCCGATGCTCTAACCGACTGAGCTACAATCTCCATGTTTAATCGGGATGCAAAAATAACAAAAAGGTCGGTAATTCTCAAATTTTATATCAAAAATTCGAAAAATCACCAACCTTTTTAACTTTATTCTATTGAATTTTGAATTTCTAAATTAGATGGCGGCAGCATATTTGGCAGCAACCGCTTCCCAGTTTACTACGTTCCAAAACGAATCAACATAATCAGGGCGTTTGTTTTGAAATTTTAAATAATAAGCATGCTCCCATACATCAAGGCCTAAAATTGGAGTACCCTTTACATCGGCTACATCCATCAATGGATTGTCTTGATTAGGTGTGGAAGAAAGGGCCAAAGAGCCGTCAGCCTTTACTAATAACCAAGCCCAGCCTGAGCCAAAACGACCAATTGAAGCCTTTTTGAATTCATCTTTGAAGGTATCAAATGAGCCAAAAGTAGCAGTGATCGCCTCTGCTAATTTCCCAGACGGTGCTCCGCCACCATTTGCAGAAAGTATATTCCAGAAAAACGTATGATTAAAATGACCACCTCCATTATTGCGAATAGGTGCAGGAAGCTGACTAATATTTGTCAATAAAGTTTCAATACTTTTGCCTTCATTTTCAGTACCAGCAAGCGCATTGTTCAAATTAGTAACATAGGCGTTATGATGTCTGTCATGGTGAATTTCCATCGTTAATGCATCAAAATGAGGTTCCAACGCATTGTTGGCATACGGGAGGGGGTCTAAAACAAAAGCCATAATTGAGTTTTTTATGTTGTAAAATAATGTAAAATATCGAATGTAAAATGAAAAAAGATGAAAGCAAATAATTGAAGTCCTAACATCTAAAATTTAACATTTAACATCTAAATTAGGTTCGCAAGTCTTTAAAAAAAGTCTTTAATATTTCCTCGCACTCTTCTTCCATAATTCCATATCTGATCAGGGTTTTGGGGTGAGTAACGAGGGGTTGTACTTTAGTAAAGCCTCTTTTTGGGTCTTTTGCTCCAAATACCATCTTTCCTAATTGTGCCCAATACAAAGCACCTGCACACATTACACAGGGTTCTAAGGTTACATATAAGGTGCAATCTTTCAGGTATTTAGCTCCCAAATATTGAGATGCTGCGGTTATAGCCAGTATTTCGGCATGGGCAGTAACATCCGTTAGTGTTTCGGTTTGGTTATAGGCTTTTGCAATAATCTTATTTTGGCAAACAATTACTGCACCAACTGGTACCTCCCCCTGCTCTAAAGCTAATAAGGCTTGGGTATAAGCCATTTCCATGAAATAATTATCGTCAAATTGTAACAATTTCGTTATCTGTCAAAAATTTTGCTAAATTATTTTTTTGTATTTTTTTCTGTTTCTCGAGTTCTGAAACCACCAATGAGGCCTCATTTTTCCAAACCAATTCCAGCCCTATTTTATTCAATTCCTGATTCAAAAGCGATTCTAGCGAATCATTTCCGAAGATGCATTTCTCAAAATATTCATCTAGGTCTCCCTCAAATATGGATTCAGCGATCAATTTGTAATCATTCAATTGGTAGCCTACTCCCTTTTTTCCAAAATTAAACCACATTTCTTTCATAATTGTGTATAAACTCCTCTCGTGGTTAAATTTATTTCTAATCATTAGGTCCAAAATAAATGCTACCAACGCCCCTTTATGATAAATCGAGACCTTTTTATTGGGAACGCCCATCCCATAGCCATCCACCCAAAGATCAATAGACGACTCCACCAATGATTGGCTCGCCTTTCCATCATTTACAAAATGCCTGATGCAAACAGTTGACAGCTCTTTGAGGTATTCATCTTTCGAAATTACTCCTGATTGTACTAAAATCAAATCACCCAAATAGGTTGTGACACCCTCCACAATAAAACCTGTTTCAAAATAATTTTCTTTTGTGTAATCATATTTTAACAGCTCTTTCGGTCTTATTTTACAAATATTCCAGGCATGAAATAACTCATGGCTTGAAACCCCCAAAAGGTCGGCAATTAAAGTATCTCCCTCAATATCAGGTCCCAAAACAATCATTGTTGAGCTGCAATGCTCCACCCCATGATAAAATGCGGTAGGCAAAACCCAAATGATAAATGAATAGTCTTGAACAGGAAAATCTTCCATTTTCATGATTTGAAATTTGGAAAAAGCTTCAAATGCAGGTAATATTTTTGGCCAATTGGCATTGTAGTTGCCCACAACCGAAATTTTGAATTGGGTCTTATCTATTTTATATTCTTTCGTATCAATGGTTGGACAGGCTATCAATGGGGAATCATACAATTCATAAAATGACTTTGCCTGCACTCTTTGTCCACCCTTTTTGTTTTTTTTAAATTTCAAAGCACATGCAATGGACCAATCGGATGGAATATCAATTGAAACTGAGACAGGAGTCTCAATTTTGCCTACTTGATAGGGAATACAATTCACAAAATTGACATAAAAAATAGAATCGTCGACATAACTATTCCCCGCATCGGTTTTGATTGAATAATAGGAATATTTAATGAACAGTTCTTGCTTTTTAGCCATTATTTCCCATTTGTCTTTGGTAATTTTTCGAAATTTAACTTTTAAGCCCTTCTTGTCAAAAACAGTAAATGTTTGAATATTTTTTGAAAAATTCTGTAGTTCATATCTGCCAGGGCGCCAGGCAGGCAATTGCAATTCAACAATATCTGCTTCAGCTTTCAATCGTAATTCAATCTCAAAAAAGTGTTTCTGTTGGTTGCTTTTAGAAATCTTAAAATCCATTCTTTCCCATTTTTGGTAAAATTTTTGCAATCTGAAAAAAAAAGGCTACCTTTGCAAACTCTTTTGAAAAAATTAGAATCTAAATAAGAATTTATTCTTGTTAACATAAATATTTAATTTATACACGCATGAAAAGGACATTTCAACCTTCAGTTACAAAAAGAAAAAATAAGCATGGTTTCCGTGAGCGTAATTCTACTGCTAATGGTCGTCGTGTTTTGGCCGCTCGTCGTGCAAAAGGCCGTTGGAAACTGACAGTATCAGACGAGAAGAGAGGTAAATAATTCATTTTTTTGGATTTGATAGTCCAGAAAAGTAGTTAAAAACTTCAGCGCTTTTGAATACTGAATAGTTTAGCTTTACAACCTATATTGATGTTGATTGTGCTATTGGAGCAATTATTATTGACAAACATTAGGAATGAGGCATACATTTTCGAAAGCTGAAAGGCTCAGTAGCAAGAAGATTATAGATAAACTCTTTGAAAAGGGTAGCGAAAAAACAAATTCTGTTTTTCTCTACCCTTTTCGTGTTGTATACCTTTCGGAACCTAATCCTGAAAATGAGCTAACTTCTATAATTATATCCGTATCAAAGCGTTCATTTAAAAAGGCGGTGGATCGCAATTTGATAAAAAGAAGAATAAGAGAAGCCTATAGATTGAATAAACATTTGATTTTCGAAAACAAATCTATTATTTTACCAACTAATATTGGTTTTATGTATGTGGGAAAAGAAATTTTACCATTTGCAGTGATTGAAACTAAAATCATAGCAATTTTACAGAAAATTACGGGATAAGTTTATTGTTGGTGAAGGATTGATTTAGATTGTTAGAAAAAAAATAAAGCTTAGGACAACTGAAATGTTTTTGAAAATAGAAAAATTTGCAATATGAAAAACTCGAAAAAAATACTAATTGGGCTTATTATTACGGTATCGTTAAGCTTTGTCTCTTTTACAGATCCAGGTGAGCGATTTTTCGAAATTGCTAAAAATTTGGATATCTACGCTACCCTTTTTAAAGAACTAAATAGCTATTATGTGGACGAAATAAACCCGAATAAGGTCGTAAAAAATAGCATTACTAGTATGCTTAAGCAATTGGACCCCTATACCAATTATTATGCTGAAGACGATATTGAGGATTATATGACCATGACCACCGGAAAGTACAATGGCATTGGGGCAGTGATTGGCAATATCAAGAATAAAAACATTGTGATGATGGTTTATGAAGATTCGCCAGCAGCAAAAGTGGGTTTAAGAATTGGTGATGAAATTGTAAAATTAGATGGGGTTGACATTAGAAATAAAAAAGAAATCGACCTCAATATGTTTATCAAAGGGCAAAATGGCACCGCATTGAAAGCTACTGTTTTGCGATATGGCGCCACTAAAACGGAAGAGCTATCCATTATTAGAGATGTAGTAAAAGTGCTCAATGTTCCGTATTTTGGAATGATAAATGAAACAGTAGGCTATATTAATCTTACTGATTTTTCCGCAACGGCGGCTAAGGAAGTAAAGCAGGCTTTTGTGGAGCTAAAAACAAAAGGGATGAAAAACCTGATCCTTGATGTAAGGGAAAATCCAGGCGGTTTATTGAATATGGCCGTTGATATTTGTAATTTGTTTTTGCCAAAAGACTCTGAAATAGTTTCCACCAAAGGCAAAGCGGCCGAATGGAACAAAACCTATAAGGGCCTTAATCAAGCAGTAGACACTGATATGCCGATAGTTGTATTGACCAATAATCATAGTGCATCAGCAGCTGAAATTGTGGCAGGGGTTTTACAGGATTATGATCGTGCAGTATTAATTGGTCAACGTAGTTTTGGTAAAGGGCTGGTTCAAATTACCAGAGACCTTTCGTACAATTGCAAGCTAAAAGTTACCACAGCTAAATATTATATTCCAAGTGGGCGATGCATACAAGCGATTGACTATTCACATCGCAATGCTGATGGAAGCGTAGGCAAAGTGCCTGATTCATTGATTACTGCTTTCAAAACTAAAAATAATAGAGTAGTTTATGACGGTGGAGGTATAAAACCAGATATTGAAATAGAAAAGAATAGTTTTGCACCAATCACCAATAGCCTTGTTCAAGAATTGCTGATTTTTGATTATGCAAATAAATATGTTTTTGAGCATCCGAATAAGAAATCGGCACAAGAATTTTCGCTTTCTGAGGCGGAGTTTAGCGAATTTGTAAATTGGCTAAAAAGCAAGAATTACGATTATACCACTCAAGTCGAAAAAGATTTGCTTTCATTGGAAGCTTCAGCAAAAAAAGAAAAATATATGAATGGTATTCAAGAGCAATTTAATGCTTTGAAAACCAAAATTTCCGCCCAAAGAAAAGGAGATATTTTACTTTTTAAACAGGAAATTAAAAACGAACTAGAAAAGGAAATCGTGATGCATATGTATTTGCAAAAGGGAGAAAAAGAAGCTTCATTTGTGAACGACCCAGAAATAAAAGAAGCTTTGAAACTTTTTAGCGATATGCCCAAATACAAATCAATTTTGAAATTGACCAATTAACCCAATGGATGAGTTGAAAGATATTTATCTATTAAGCATTGAAACATCGCAAAAAGTAGGGTCGGTAGCCATTCATAAAAACAATGAATTGTTGGCTAGTCATACCCTTTATACTGAGAAATCTGCTTCAAGTCTTTTAACCCCACAGATTGAACAAATACTATCTAATTGTGATTTAAAACCCTCTGAATTATCGGCTATTGCAGTAGCGAAAGGGCCAGGATCTTATACTGGCTTGAGAATTGCAGTGAGCACAGCCAAAGGCTTATGTGTGGCAATAGATAAACCTTTAATTTCGGTGAATACCCTCGAAGCGATGGCTTGTCAAATAAGTCCATTTTTCCCAAAACATTATTTGCTTTGCCCCATGCTAGATGCCCGAAGGATGGAGGTTTATTGCATGATTTTGAATCAGAATCTTGAAATCGTTGAAAAGACTCATGCAAAAATTATCGATGAAGGCTCCTTTTCTGAACTTTTAGATAAAAATATCGTTGTATTTTTTGGAGACGGGGCGGCTAAATGTAAGACTGCTCTCTCTCAAAATAAAAATGCCATTTTTTTGGAAAGAGCTATATTTCCAAATGCTGAAAAGGTTGGAGAGTTGGCTGTGAAAAAATTCGAAAAGCAACAATTCGAAAATTTGGTGACATTTGAACCTTATTATTTAAAGGAATTTATTGGAACCGTACCAAAATGATGGAATTAGAAGAAGGACAAATAATCAACAAAGTAGCGAATAGTGGACTTATCACGCTTGATTTGGAAGATTATGCTCCAAAAGGAGAAAACGTTTTGTATGATTTAAAACAAAATCTTTTCATGGATTTGATTTTGCGTGAAAAAGATTTTCGTGATTTCATCAAAACACATGACTGGAGTTTCTACAGCAATAAAAACATTGCAATTATTTGCTCTGAAGAGGTATTGATACCTACTTGGGCCTATATGTTGCTCATCACCAAATTAGAACCATTTGCTCGCAAAATGGTGATCGGCAATATTGAAAAATTGGAAGAAATACTATTATTAGAAGCTTTAGAGAGATTAGATATTGAACAATTTCGTGATGCGAAAGTAGTAGTAAAAGGCTGTTCTAAAGGAGAGATTTCAATTGCTGCTTATGCAAAAATCACTGAACTATTAATGCCAGTTGCCCAAAGCATCATGTTTGGAGAGCCTTGTAGCACCGTTCCCCTTTATAAGAGGAGTAAAGGAGTTAATTAAAGTCTTATTTCTTTCTGTAATTTATTGATTGTTAATTTGTTAGCATAAATTAGGAGAGCCTAAATAACCCAAATACCACCTATCTTAAACTTTGATTTAGAGCTTCTAAAGCTTCAATCCCTGGGCATAAAGTGTTTTCTTTAAGTGAGTTTAATGGTTTTGCACTGGTTTGTAATACGTCATGCAAATTAGTGCTATTCGGCTCAATATAAAGTAAGCCCGTCAAAATCTCTCCTTTTTCTTTGGCTTTTTGTAAAGCAACCATGGCAGAAAGTTTATCTTCGGGATTCCAGCCTTGTTGCAATTTTTGGAGCTGCAAAGTTGACCCATCATGTAATTCAACTTCTTTTGCATTGTCATAATCGACTTTTATTTCTTCCATAATCGGCACAAAATCAATCGTTGAGGTGGCTTCAATATGGTCTCTTACATAGTCGTATGATTTTGTGGAGCCCACGTTATTGTTGAATGTTACGCAAGGAGAAATTACATCAATCAAGGCAAAGCCTGGGTGTTTGATGGCTGCTTTTATCAATGGTATTAACTGAGTTTTATCCCCCGAAAAGCTCCTGGCTACAAATGAGGCTCCCATTTCCAAACCTAAGCCTGCCAAATCGATAGAATTGAACATATTAGTTGAGCCCGCTTTACTTTTGGAGCCATTGTCAGCAGTTGCTGAATCTTGCCCTTTTGTTAAGCCGTAGCAACCATTATTCATTACAATATAAACCATATTTAAGTTTCGGCGAATGGCATGAACAAATTGTCCCATTCCGATAGAAGCAGTGTCACCGTCGCCTGAAACCCCAAAGTATACCAAATCACGATTAGCCAAATAGGCACCGGTTGCTACAGAAGGCATACGACCATGCACGGTATTGAAACCGTGTGAATTTCCTAAAAAATAAGTCGGAGTTTTAGATGAACAGCCGATTCCTGAAAGCTTGGCAATGCGATGGGGTTCTACTGCAAGCTCAAAGCAAGCTTGTATGATTGCACCACTTATTGAATCATGACCGCAACCTGCACAAAGAGTTGATATAGCACCTTCATAGTCTTTTTTTGTAAAGTTTATCTTATTTTTTGGCATGTCAGGATGCCTAAAGGTCGGACGAGCGTATGACATTTTTTAATTTATTTCAAGATTTTTAGTAATTTCTTTTATTATTTTATCCGCAGTTATTGGCATTCCGTCATAGTTTAAAACACGAACCAATTTTTTAGGATTTATTTCCAATTCATTGATCAGTAATGATCGCATTTGTGCATCTCTATTTTGTTCAATCACAAAAACAATTTCATGGTCGTTAATAAATTGTTCTACTTCATCATTAAACGGAAATGCTTTGAGTCGCATTACGTCGAGCACCAATTCTTGTTCACTTAATAAGTCAATGGCTTCTTCAGAAGAATAGGTAGAAGTTCCAAAGAAAATTACCCCTATTGGACTCATATTTTTGTTTTGATAAAAATGTGGCCTTGGCACTAGCTCTTTGGCAGTATTCCACTTTTTTATCAAGCGTTCCATATTTCTCACATATACAGCGCTATCCTCTGTATAAACGGCATATTCGTCACGAGAAGTACCCCGAGTAAAAAATGAGCCCTTTGTAGGGTGTGTTCCAGGATAAGTTCTGTATGGAATCCCATCACCATCTGAGTCTAAATATCTCCCGAAGCGATCCATATTGTCTAAATCTTCTGCGGAATAAACTTTGCCTCTGTCGTATTTTCTGGTTTCGGTCCACTCAAAAGGCTCACTCATATGGTCATTCATACCTAAATCCAAATCAGTCAAAACGATAATGGGCGTTTGTAGGCGCTCAGCTAAATCAAATGCATCGGCTGTCAATTCAAAACATTCTTTTGGATTACTTGGAAAAAGAAGGACATGCTTTGTATCTCCATGAGAAGCATAAGCTGAAATCGTAATATCAGATTGTTGCGTGCGAGTAGGCATACCAGTGGAAGGTCCAGCTCTTTGTACATCAATCAACACGGCTGGGATTTCTGCAAAATAGCCCAAACCCAGAAACTCGTTCATCAAAGAAACGCCTGGCCCACTGGTAGCAGTAAATGACCTAGCCCCATTCCAATTGGCACCAATTACCATTCCAATGGCGGCTAATTCGTCTTCAGCCTGTACGATTGCGAAGTTTTTTTCTCCAGTTTCTTTATTAGTACGGAATTTGTTGGCATATTTCTCGAATTTCTCCACTACTGAAGTAGAAGGTGTAATAGGATACCAAGCCGCTACTGTGGCACCTGCGTAAACAGCCCCTAAACCGCAAGCACCATTTCCATCAAAAAGGATCCTCTTACCCACTAAATCTCTTCGTTCTAGTCTTATTTCGAGAGGGCAAGAAAAATTTTCTTGCACATATTTCACGCCTAATTGTAAAGCTTGCACATTGGCAGGAATCAACTTTTCCTTTCCTCTGAACTGCTCCGCTAAAAGCTGCTCTAACACATCAAATTCGATATCTAACAGGGCAGATAATGCTCCAACGTAAATGATATTTTTAAATAATTGTCGCTGGCGTGGGTCGGTATAGTTTTCAATACAAAGGCCCATCAAGGGTATTCCTATATAATTGATGTCATCTCTAATATATTCTTTGTGAAGCGGTTTGGTGTTATCGTATAAAAAATAGCCGCCCGTTCTCACACTTTCCACGTCTTTCAACATGCTCTGTGGATTCACAGAAACCAATAAATCGATTCCTTCACGGCGACCCAAATAACCTTTTTGACTCACTCGTACTTCGTACCATGTGGGTAATCCTTGAATATTGGAGGGGAATATATTTTTCGGTGTAACCGGAATCCCCATTCTAAAAATTGCTTTTGCAAACATACTATTGGCACTTGCCGAACCTGTTCCATTCACGTTTGCAAAACGTACTACAAAATCATTGACTTTTGACATATTTTTTACTGTAGGCAATAAGCATTAAGCTATTGACTTTTTTTGTCTATAATTATTAAATAAATTGGCTTAAAGCCTAAGCACTACAGCCGTGATGTGCTTTGGTAGTATTATAGAAATATTTTTGCATATCCCACGCAGAAGTTGGACAACGCTCCGCACATAAGCCACAATGCAAGCAAACATCCTCATCCTTTACCATTACTCTTCCCGTGGCTGCCAAAGTATCTGAAACTAATAAATCTTGATCCAACCGCAGCGCTGGTGCCAAAAGTCTTGTCCTAAGATCTTCTTCTGTGCCGTTTGTGGTAAAAGTAATACAAGAAGTTGGGCAAACATCCATACAAGCATCGCACTCAATGCATCTATTTTCGGTGAAAACAGTCTGCACATCACAGTTTAAACATCTTTCAGCTTCTTTGAAACCCACTATTTTATCAAAACCAAGCTCAACTTCCTTTTTACGATTAGTCAACGTTAGCTTTTTATCCGCTTGAGGTACCACGAATCGGTCATCATCCACTACAATACTATCATAACTCCATTCATGGATTCCCATTTTTTGAGAAACCAAATTGGTAAATGGGTCTGGGCGAACATCCAGCGATTTTCCATTACAAAATAAATCTATCGAAACGGCTGCCGAATGCCCTTGAGCCACAGCCGTAATTACATTTTTGGGACCCAAAGCAGCATCGCCTCCAAAGAAAACCTTATCGTTTGTCGACTGAAAAGTTGTGCTGTTTACGGTTGGCATTTCCCATTTATCAAAATCAATCCCTAGATCTCTTTCAATCCAAGGAAAATAATTTTCTTGGCCAATCGCTACCAATACATCATCAGCTTCAATAAATACATCTGGCTCACCAGTAGAAACAAGCGAGCGCTTTCCTTTTTCATCATAAACGGCAAGTACTTTTTCGAAAGTCATACCTTTTAGACGACCGTTTTCTGAAACAAACGACGTAGGTACATGGTTACCCAAAATTGGGATATCCTCATGCATGGCATCTTCCTTTTCCCAAGGGGAGGCACGCATTTCTGAGAATGGGCTTCTCACCACCACTTTTACTTCCTCACCTCCCAAACGACGAGAAGTGCGGCAGCAATCCATTGCAGTGTTTCCGCCACCTAAAACAATCACTTTTTTACCAATTTTACTGGTATGTTCAAAAGCTACACTTGCCAACCATTCGATACCCACATGGATATTGGTGGAGCCTTCTTCTCTTCCAGGAAGGTTCGACAAATCACGACCACGAGGAGCTCCAGTACCGACAAAAACTGCATCATAACCCTTTTCTAGCACTTCCTTTAGGCTAGAAACATAGGTTTTGAAATGGGTATGGATGCCCAAATCAAGAATATTATTCACTTCTTCATCCAAAACGGATTCTGGTAATCTGAAAGAGGGAATCTGACTCCGCATCATTCCTCCACCTTTGATTTGCTCATCAAAAACATGGATTTCATAACCTAAAGGAGCTAAATCACGAGCAACAGTGAGTGAGGCTGGCCCCGCACCTATCAAAGCTATGCGCTTACCATTACCAATTTTAGGGATTTTAGGTAAAAGATGTTTAATATCTCCTTTATTGTCAGCAGCCACTCTTTTGAGTCGGCAGATGGCCACAGGTTCTTCGTCAACTCTGCCTCTCCGGCAGGCTGGCTCGCAAGGCCTATCGCAAGTACGACCCAATACTCCTGGAAACACATTTGACTCCCAGTTAACCATATAAGCCTCAGTATACTTTTCAGCAGCGATTAATCGAATATATTCTGGTACAGGGGTATGTGCAGGACATGCATACTGACAATCTACGACCTTGTGGTAATATTCGGGGTCGTTTACATTTGTTGGTGTCAATGTTTGAAAAATTAAAAATTGAATACTTCTTTATGGCAAATTCTCAAAATTATGTAAAACTAATATTTAAAAATTTATATGCCAATTGATTTTGTGATTAAAACAGATATTTTTGTACAAAAAGTATATTTGGGAAATAAAACAAATTTTCGACTCTGTTGGTATGAAGCTATGCCTTGAGCCAAGCTATCAACAGATTTCGAGTAAATATTTTCACTTTAACACCAATTCATTTTTTCAATTTCATTTTATGTTTTTGATTCAGTTCGATTGTTGGTCGTTTGCGCTGCTAGCCTGCCCTTAATATCGACAAGGTCGGTGACAGGGTTAGGGGTTTGTCTGGTTTAATCTGTTTGCCCCAGAGCACGGAAGAGGATTTTATCATGCTGAAAAGGTCGATAAAAACAGACCAACAACTGAGAAGGCTCAAACCTCCACCATCCCAAAAGTCCGTTCGGGACCGCTTTCTTCAGCTACCAGAAATTGATTGGGGGTAAGTGTTGTAAATTCTTTAAAGTCTCGCACCAAGTGCTGATAATCGTAATAACCTAATTCAATTGCAACGGTGAGCCAATCTTTTTGTGCATTGAGGTGTTTTAGTTTGATGGCATACTCAAAACGGGTAATTCGGGAGTATAATTTAGGACTAATGCCGTGCCTTTCAATAAATTGTCGATGAAACTGTCTCGTACTCAAACAGGTTTGGCTGGCCAACCAGTCGAGCGAAACAATACCTTTCTTTTCCAATATGAATTGATTAACTCGGTCAATCGGAAGAAGATTATTTTTGTAGCGATTCTTTGATTGCCTTTTGATAAGATAAACCAAAAATTCTTCTACAATCGGAATCATCTCAGTATAGTGTTTGGTATAACTCAATCGTTCATTGACTGCCTTAATTTCCTTTGAAAAAATCGTTTCGGCATCTACAAAAGTATTGGTCAAGTTACAGACAGGCATTCCAGTTAGCCGAGCCAATGCACCAGGCTGAAACTGCACTTGAAACACCATAAAATCTTGTCCTACATGCCTATTCGTAACGATACTATGCTGACCATACAAGCGTGAAGTCGCACTGACAATAGGCTTACCATCAAAACCATATACTACTTTTTCGGGATCTTTAGGAAAAAAGGACAGGCAGTTCTCGGCACGAGGCCAGTAAGGTTTCACAGGTAGGTCTTTCATCGAACTTGGAAATGTACAGCCCACAATCTGGAATAGCCTTACGTATTCACGCAAGGCTGGGTGAGGCAGACGATAATCGTAAATCCCTTCCATAGTTTTATTATCAATCTAAAGATAATGGTGGGCCAACAACTTTCATGTCATGATCAGCAAATATTTTTGCGCCTTCTTGAGGTGAGGGAGCAGCTTTTAGTTTACCTAATTCTCTGAAATAATCTTCCATTTTACCAGAAGGTTGGAATAAAAACAACATTTTGCCTGTATCGCTTAGTTGAGCAAATGCATGAGGCACGTTGCGAGGCAGAAATATGGTGTCGCCCGCTTCTAAATAATGGGGTTCGTTGCCCACTAGAAATTTATATTTACCTTCCTGAATAAAAAAAACTTCGTCTTGATTAGGGTGAATATGCAAAGGTGGGCCGCCTTTTACATAACCTATAAACTCAAAAACCGACAATTTCCCATTAGTATCCTTTGAAGAAATTTTGATGTCATTGGGGCTTAATCCGTTCAGTTTTGTAGTTTCCCCAAATCGACTTTTGGCATTTTTAACTATAAAGGACTTAGGGCTATCACTTTGGGCAGTTGTAACTACCGAAGTAGCGGCTGTTGCTAATGATGTTGTTAAGAATTTTCTGCGTTGCATAATCATAAAAGTTTAAATTGTTATGCAAAGGTTCGGCAATTCTGAAAATGTTTGGTGGTAAAAATCAGACGTTTTTTTATTTTGACCTAAAAAAGAGAATGAGCATATTATCAAACTGATTCACCTTTTGGCATCTGCTCCTAAAAACATAGAATTACAAAAAAGTTTAGCAGTGCCAATAAGTGCTTTTGCCCTCCGAATAACTTTTAGACAGGGTGTGATTGGGTTAGTTGTCATTGAATGATCGGTAAGCACATTCGAAACAAGGGCTTTACAAATATCTAACTACCCGTGGCTGTAATTACATTTGCTTCAGCTCATTGACCAATTTTGATAAAACACCTTTGGCGTCCCCAAATAGCATGCTTGTTTTAGGTTGGTAAAATAAAAGATTGTCGATTCCTGCGTAGCCAGCATTCATGCTTCGCTTATTCACAATGATGTTTTTAGCGTTTTCTACATCCAAAATTGGCATACCAAAAATTGGGGAGGATGGGTCGGTTTTAGCTGCTGGGTTTACCACATCATTTGCCCCAACCACTAAAACTACGTCTGTATTGGCAAATTGAGGGTTTATGTCTTCCATCTCAACTAATTTATCATAGGAAACGTTGCTTTCAGCAAGTAGTACATTCATATGGCCGGGCATTCTACCTGCCACAGGGTGAATGGCATATACTACCTCTACACCTCTTTCTTCCAATAATAATTCCAATTCATGAATCACATGTTGCGCTTGTGCAACTGCCAAACCGTAACCTGGAACAATCACTACCTTTTTGGCATAGTTCATCAAAATGGCTGTATCCGAAATTGAAATATCTTTAATGCTACCATTCACATCATTCCCTAAACTGGCTGTAGCTCCATTCCCTCCAAAAGCTCCAAAAATAACATTACTTAATGGACGATTCATAGCCTTGCACATGGCTAATGTCAAAAGCGTACCAGCCGAGCCCACTAAAATACCGCCCGTGAGCATTACTTGATTTTGGTATAAAAATCCACCAAAAGCTGCTGCCAAACCTGTAAATGAATTGAGTAGTGAAATCACAACGGGCATATCAGCCCCACCTATTGGTATCACAAATAAAACACCATAAATTAAAGCAAAAACAAATAATAAGAGGAGCAAGAAAATATGCTCTGGTTGGGCATAAACGATGTAAGCCCCAAACAAAATCAGAGCAATCATTACAATTGTATTCAGAATATTGTAAGAGGGAATTCTGATTGGTTTTTTCATTGTTTCATTGAGTTTCAAGAAAGCAATAATACTACCACTAAACGAAACTGACCCAATAATTAAGCCTGCAATGATCGTGGTTAAAGCACCAATTTTACCTAAATTATGCTCATATTCCATCAGACCAATGATGGCGGCACATGCCCCACCCATACCATTAAAAAGCGAAACCAATTCTGGCATTTTGGTCATTTGAACTCGATTGGCTGTGAGCCAACCAGCAACTGTGCCTACTCCAATTGCTGCAAAAATCAATAGGATTTTAATGGATTCTCTACTGGTATAACCATCTGAGTGATTATACAAAAAGATGGTGCCAATAATAGCTAAAAACATTCCAAAAGCCGCATAAAGATTTCCTTTACGAGCGGTGTCTGGATGGCTCAACATTTTTAGGCCTAATACGAATGTAATCGAAGCAATCAGATAAACAATATCAAGAATATATTTTATTTCCATAAGGTTTTGTGAAATCTATTTTTAGCGTTTTTGTTACCTGAGCGTAGTCGAAGGTTATTTTTTCTTTTTAAACATTTCTAACATCCGATCAGTAACCGCAAAGCCTCCAACCACATTGAGCGTACCAAATACAACAGCTACAAAACCAAGCGCTAGAGAGAACATATTTTCAATAGGTGTATTAAGCATCACTATAATAGCGCCAACAATTACAACTCCATGAATGGCATTTGCCCCACTCATTAAAGGTGTATGAAGTACAGCTGGCACTTTTCCAATCACCTCAACCCCCACAAAAACAGACAAAATAATGATGTAGATCATTTGTATGTTTTCGCCCAAAAAAATTAATATTTCGTTTAACATGATAAAAAAGTAATGAGTGATGAGTGATGGATATGAGTGAAAAAATTTACTTTTTCACACCAAATCATCATAATTATTTTAAAATATTGCCATTGTGAACAATCAATGAGCCTTTGGTAATTTCCTCCTCCAAATCCCACTTGAAACCATCCTTTGTGGCCAAATGTAGCAGGAAAGTTGCAATATTTTTGGCGTATAGCTCACTGGCATTGAAGGGTAACAATGAAGGAATATTAGGTTCTCCTACAATTGTGACGCCATGCTTGTGAATAGTTTTTCCAAATTCACTGCACGCACAATTCCCACCCTGCTCAACGGCCATATCCACTATTACTGATCCAAATTTCATGTTTTTTACTACTTCTTCGGGGATCAACATGGGGGCTTTTTTTCCTGGAATTAAAGCTGTTGTAATTACCAAATCTGCTTCACAGATATGCTTTGAAATTACTTCCTGTTGTTTTTTTAGAAATTCTTCTGAAACTCCTTTTACATAGCCGCCTTCAATTTTTATGGATTCATCCCCCTTTACTTCGATGAATTTCCCTCCTAGAGACTCCACCTGCTCTTTGGTTTCGGGGCGGATATCACTCACTTCAACTACGGCCCCAAGTCGTTTTGCAGTGGCTATAGCTTGAAGTCCAGCCACCCCCGCTCCCATTATCACTACTTTTGCTGGTTTGATTGTGCCCGCAGCGGTCATCAACAATGGGAAAATTTTTCCCAAATGGTAAGCCCCAATAATCACAGATTTATAACCAGCTAAATTGGCTTGAGAGCTCAAAGCATCCATTTTTTGTGCTCTTGAAATCCGTGGAATGGCATCTACAGAGAATGCTGAAATGCCTTGTTGGGCGGCCATCTCAACCATTTCTGGATTGGTAGCTGCATACATAAAAGAAATCGCAACTGCTCCTTTTTTCAAAGATAGAATCTCTTCGTTGGTCAATTGATTTACTTTTAGTACAACGTCAGCTGAAGCCAATAAAGCAGATTTATCATCTATGATTGTAGCCCCAATGGCTGTGTAGGCAGTATTTTCAAAAAAAGAGGAAATTCCGGCGTCTTTTTCAACAGTACATTCAAAACCAGCGTGGATCAATTGTTTGCAGACTTCGGGGGTTAGGGCTACTCTATTTTCAAATGGCTTGGTTTCTTTTATTACTGTTATTTTCACAATTCAATCTATCAATTTTATTTTTAAACAACGAATGTAGAAATTATTATACATTTTTTCAAAATATTTATAAAATATATATCTTTTACAAATCAAGTAGTTCGATTTAAAGAGTGCCTAATCCCCCAAAAGAAAAATAGGTTTTAGATAAAAAGATTCCTAATGATTTGAAAACGAATATCTTCAACTATGATTTACTAAATGAATTATGTGGAGGATGGTATTTTGTTATAGTTTAAATAATTTTCTTGGTGAACTCCTCACTCGCATAAAAGCCAAAAGGCTTGAGTAGATCAAAATCGAATTATTATTTCATGCGCATATAATTGTTTTCTTATTGGTTTCAAAGAATCTTCAATTCATACAGAAATGGTTAACTTTCTCTTTGTTAATGCCGATTTCACAAACCCTAGGTTGCCAATGCAATTTTTTTGGCTTATTTTTAGCCCAAATTTCTACAACCTAAATTTTTTAATGATTCAAGTTAACAATTCTATTTCTGTAGCTGATTTAGGCACAAAAATCAATCATTTTTGGGAGCTATCAGGCCAAAAAATATTGGCAATCGAGCAAAATTACGACTTTTCAAAAGGTACTCCCGTTTTTACAATTGCTGGAAAATACAGCACCCGTGGCTGGACGGAGTGGACACAAGGCTTTCAATACGGCTCTGCGATTTTGCAATTTGACGCTACAGGCGATAAACAATTTTTAGAAATCGGCCGTAAGAATACCATTGAAAAAATGGCACCACATATTAGCCATATCGGAGTGCATGACCATGGCTTCAATAATGTGAGCACCTATGGCAACCTTCTTAGGCTCATGCACGAGGGCAAAATAGAGGAGAACCAAAACGAAAAGAATTTCTACGAATTAGCTCTCAAAATTTCAGGAGCCGTTCAAGCCACACGATGGACAGAAATTAAAAACGGTGGCTTTATCCATAGTTTCAACGGTGCTCATTCGCTTTTTGTGGATACTATTCGTAGCTGTAGAGCCTTGATGGTGAGCTATTTATTGGGGCATGTTTTACAAGGCGAAAATGATATAAAAATCAGTCTTTTCGATCGGGCAATTCAACATATTATAGCCACAGCCGACTATGCCGTATATTATGGCGAAGGTCGTGATAGCTACGATATTTGGGGCAGAACAGCCCATGAAAGTGTATTTAATGTAAAAGATGGCAATTATCGTTGCCCCAATTCTCAACAAGGTTATACAGGTTTCAGCACTTGGACACGTGGATTGGCCTGGGCTATGTTGGGTTTTGCTGAAGAATTGGAACTGTTAGATACACTAAATAAAATTTCTCCTAACGTCGAAATGACAAAAGCCGGAATCCAAAAAACAATTCTAAAAGCGGCAACTGCCACTTGCGATTTTTATTTGGAGCATACACCAATTGACGGCATACCCTATTGGGATACAGGAGCACCAAATTTGCATAAAATTGAAAATTATCTGGAAAAAGAGGCCGATCCATACAACGATTTTGAGCCTGTGGATAGCTCAGCAGCAGCCATTGGAGCGCAAGGATTATTACGTTTGGGTAAATTTTTGCAAGAAAATGGTGAGCCTGAAAAAGGTAAAAATTATTGGCAAGCAGGCCTTACAATCGCAAACAGATTACTCGAAAAACCCTATCTGAGTGAAAATGAGCAACATGAAGGCTTACTATTGCACTCTATTTACCACAGACCAAACGGCTGGGATTACACACCAGAAGGCAGCAAAATACCCAACGGCGAAAGCAGTATGTGGGGAGACTATCACGCACGGGAGC
>JAZKGO010000104.1:0-1106 GCA_040385875.1 Bacteroidota bacterium | reverse complement strand
AGCAAAATACCCAACGGCGAAAGCAGTATGTGGGGAGACTATCACGCACGGGAGCTGGTTCTTTATTTGCAAAAACTTGCGAACGGGGAGAAATATTATACTTTTTTTAATGGGTTGATATAAGCAAATGTCCTCCTGACGATAGGAAGGATCTTTTTATTAATATTTAATTGTTTTTAATTTGAAATAGATGCTTCCTATCGTCAGCAAGACATCAATTGTAGAACAATGGCAACTAAACCAAAATACTCCAGAATAGCCCAGTTAAAAACAGCTGAAGAATTCCAAAAATACGCTTCCGAAGCTGGAGCAAATCTGCCTTTTGACGAAAATTTAACTGATGAATCGGTAGCTGTTTTCAAAGAGAAAATTCAATTAAAATCTGGGAAAACAATTGGCAATCGGCTTTGCATATTGCCCATGGAAGGCTGGGACGGCACAAAAGACGGCAAACCAACCGATTTCACCAAACGCCGTTGGACAAATTTTGCAAAATCAGGAGCTAAACTACTTTTTGGTTGCGAAGCGGTGGCGGTAAGACATGAGGGCAGAGCCAATTCCCGACAATTGGTGATGAGTGAGGCCAATTTCCCGGATTTTTTCGAGTTATTTCAGCTTTTGCAAACTACCCATTTTGAAAAATTTGGCACGACTGACGATTTGGTAATAGGCTTACAATTAACGCATTCGGGGCGTTTTTGTAAACCAAATGACGACAAAAAATTTGAATCAAAAATTCTCTATCATCATCCCGTTTTAGATAAAAAATTTGGTCTTAATGATGAATCGCCTTTGATTACTGATGATGAAATTGACGAGCTGATTGAAGATTATGTAAAAGCCGCCGTTTTAGCACAAAAGGCTGGTTTTCAGTTTATTGATGTGAAGCATTGCCATGGTTATTTGGGGCATGAGTTCTTGAGTGCCCATACACGTGAGGGTAAGTATGGAGGAAGTTTCGAAAATCGCACCCGTTTTTTACGTAATATTGTGGCTGGTATTAATGCCGCCTGCCCAGGTTTGGAAATGGGCATTCGCTTCTCCGCTTTCGATTTTGTACCATTCAAAAAAGATGCAAATGGTGAGGGCGAACCTGATTTAGACTC
>JAZKGO010000103.1:23580-25586 GCA_040385875.1 Bacteroidota bacterium | reverse complement strand
TGTGGGTTATGGATATTGGGGAATTAATTTGTTAAGAAACTTTATGTCTCTTTCAGATTGCAAGGTTAAAACCGTATGTGACTCAAGACCTGAACGACTAGCCATTGCTCAAAAAAACTACCCCGCATTGCAAGTCACTACCCATTTCAGTGATTTGTTAAATGATGTAGAGATAGATGCAATTATAATTGCGACACCAGTTTTTTTGCATTATGAACTCACTAAAAAAGCACTTTTAGCAGGGAAGCATGTTTTAGTTGAAAAACCATTAACGGCTTCATTATCAGAAGCTAACGAATTAGTTGAGCTAGCCGAGTCGAAAAATCTAAAGCTAGCGGTTGATCATACATTTTTATTTACGGGGTCAGTTCAGAAAATAAAGAAATTAATAGAGGCAAATGAATTAGGCAAAATTCAATACTTCGATTCAACCCGAATAAACTTAGGTCTTTTTCAGCCAGATGTAAATGTAATTTGGGATCTGGCTCCGCATGACATTTCTATTTTGAATTATTTAATCCCTGAAAAACCTGTTTCAGTAGTTTGTACAGGTCAATCACATACTCAAAACCGAATTGAAAATATTGCCTTTTTAACAGTTTATTACAATTCTGACTTTATCGCACATTTTAATTGTTCTTGGATTTCACCGCTTAAAATCCGGAGAATATTGATTGGAGGCGATAAAAAAATGTGCCTTTTTGATGATGTGGAACCAACCGAAAAATTAAAAATATACGATACGGGCTTTTCTGTAGTTAATGAAGAAGAAAAACATAAAATGCTGATTGATTATCGGGTCGGTGATATTTTTATTCCCAAAATTTCGCAAAAAGAGGCATTAAGTGATATGGCCACCAATTTTGTTGATGCTATTTTATTGGACAAAACCCCTTTGGTGGATGGTATGGCTGGCCTTGAGGTAGTAAAAATATTGGAAGCGGCTCAAACATCAATTAATAACAATGGTAAAGTGGTGAATTTATAGCTTATTGTTGTTTAATTAATTGATAAACAGTGTACTAGACTCCATTTTTTTTACTTTTTGAGACTTCTTAAAATACTTTTTTTATATAATAATGAATCTAATTACCGAGAATAATTCAACCCAGTCATTAAATAATGTGCTTGTAGGCGAAAACGTAAAGATTTATAATTTCGTAAATGCATATAATTGTGAAATAGGGGATAATTCTAAAATAGGCACTTTTGTTGAAATTCAAAAAGGGGCAAAAATTGGCAAAAATTGTAAAATATCCAGCCATAGTTTTATTTGTGAGGGAGTTACGGTTGAGGACAACGTTTTCATTGGGCATAATGTTACCTTTATCAACGATAGATTTCCGAGAGCTACCAACCCTGATGGGTCGGTTCAGATGGAATCAGATTGGAAATTAGAAACTACTTTAGTGAGAAAAGGCGCTTCAATTGGTTCATCTGCCACTATTTTATGTGGACTAACTATTGGAGAAGGAGCAATAATCGGAGCCGGCTCTGTAGTGACCAAAAATGTGGAAGCTAATCAAATAGTGGCGGGAAATCCTGCAAAATTGGTAAAAAAACAGTAAGATTATAATTAACTATTTAGAAAAAAGAATAGCGAAAAGCGATTGAAATATATTTAATACAATAGAAATGATGCACATTCCTTGTCTGGATATAAAAAGACAATACCACCAAATAAAAGAAGAAGTATTAATAAAAACGGAAGAAGTGTTTGATTCAAATGCTTTTTCTGCGGGAAAATATGTTGATTCATTTGAAAAACACTTTGCTGATTATTGTGAAACAAAGTATTCAATGGCATGCAACAATGGCACCACAGCGCTTCATTTGGCATTGTTAGCTTTGGGTATAAAATCTGGCGATGAGGTGATAGTACCTGCTAATACGTTCATTGCCACTGCTTGGGCAGTATCCTATGTTGGTGCAAAATTGGTATTTGTTGATTGTGATCCGAATACTTGGCAAATAGATGCTAATAAAATTGAGGAAAAAATTACCAC
>JAZKGO010000103.1:21717-23480 GCA_040385875.1 Bacteroidota bacterium | reverse complement strand
ATGGACGGCCTTCAAGGAGCTATATTGGATATTAAATTAAAATACCTTGACTCATGGAATAATAGAAGGAGAGCCATTGCGAAAAGATACCAAATGGAAATAAAGAATGGATCTATTCAAATGCAATTGCAACCTGATTGGGCCGATTCTATCTACCATCTATTTGTTGTATTGACCCAAAATAGATCTCATTTTATTGATTTTATGGCTTCTAATGGAATATCTATTGGCTTACATTATCCAGTTCCTTGCCATTTGCAAGAGGCTTACTCTCATTTGGGTTATAAAAATGGTGATTTCCCAATAGCAGAATGGCAAGCTAAATCATGCTGCTCATTGCCCATGTTTGCCGAAATGACAGATGAGGAAGTGGATTATGTAATCGAAAAAGTGAATAAATATACACTTTAATTATGGAACAAGTAGGCGGCCAGTCATGGTCAATCGTAATATTTTGTTTCAATGAGGTGGGTACTGTAGCTCAAATAATTGCTGATGCGGATAGAGTACTAAAAGAAATGAATATTGAGGTAGCCGAAATATTGGTGGTAGACGATGGTAGCACAGATGGCTCTCAGGCTGAAATAAAAAAAACAGTTCCTAATTTTGAAAGATCAACGTATATTTTTCATGATAAAAACAAAGGAATAGGCCATGCACTCAGAACGGGATATTTTAACGCAAACTACGAAAATATTTGTGCAGTACCAGCCGATGGCCAATTTGATTTAAATGAATTGAAACCCTTTTCAAGTATTGCGGCAAACTCATTTATTTCTTTTTTTCGAAAAGAAAACACTTCTTATAGTTTGTTCAGAAATATTCTCTCCATATTCAATAAAACGGTAAACCAAATATTGAATGGCTTTAATTTATTAGATGTAAATTGGGTAAAAATATATAAAAGAGAAGCTATTTTAGCACTAAATTTGCAAATTGAAAGCTCGCTAGTAGAATCAGAAATCTGTGCTAAATTATTGAAAAGTGATTTTGAAGTAAAACAAATTCAATCAAAATATTTAGAACGGAAATCGGGTGAAAGCAAAGGTTCTTCATTTAAAATTGTGCTTCAGGCGTTGAAGGATACCCTTTTGCTTTCGAAAGTTTTATGGAGCTTCAAGCCTATTAAATAATCTTAATAATTTTAATTAGTTTATTTTAACCTTTAAATACAAAAAAATGAAAAATTTATCTGGTTTTTTGCTACTTTTTTTGTCTATCAATCTATTGGCTCAAAATCCTCCAGCTGATGGTTTTGATTTGGCTGGCTCAGATGCTAAGGCCATTGAGATTGCTGATAATGTAATGAATTCGATGGGCGGCCGTAAAAATTGGGATAAAACAAGGTATCTCACCTGGGTTTTCTTTGGTAATAGAAAGCATGTTTGGGACAAATGGACGGGTGATGTACGTGTGGAGAGTATTAGAGATAAGTCAGTTACTTTGGTAAACATAAACAATAATACAGGTAAAGTGTTTAGAAAAGGAGCTTTGGTTACTGAACCAGATTCTGTTGCCAAATATTTAAAAATGGCAAAAGGACAATGGATTAATGATTCGTATTGGCTTTTAATGCCATTCAAAATGAAGGATTCGGGGGTAACCCTTAAATATTTGGGTGAAACGAAAACTCAAAATAATGAGGATGCTTTTTTACTTGGGATGACATTCAAAGAAGTGGGTAATACTCCTCAAAATAGATATCAGGTTTGGGTTACGAAAAATGATAATTTGGTCAAACAATGGGCTTATTATCAGAAAGC
>JAZKGO010000103.1:11842-21617 GCA_040385875.1 Bacteroidota bacterium | reverse complement strand
CCTAGTTTAGTAAGTGTTTTAGAACATTTTAGGGTTTCTGGAGTGGGCAAGTTGATTATTGTACCTTTATTTCCTCAATATGCGTCTGCCACAACCGGCTCTATTTATGAGCAAGCCATGCAAGTTATTAGCAATTGGCAAGTAATACCTGAAGTTCAATTCTCCAATCAGTTTTATGAGCACCCCTTGTTTTTAAAACATTTTGTGGAGGCCTCAAAAAAATATTTAGAAAGAGAGAAATTTGACCATTTGCTTTTTAGCTACCATGGAATTCCGGCTAGGCATATTAGAAAAGGAGATTATACAGGTAACACCTGTAAGTTTGGATCTTGCTGTGACCAAATTGGCCCAAATAATCATTTATGTTATAGAGCCCAATGTTTTGCTACTTCGAGAGCACTGGCGAAAGCAATGAATCTTAAGGAGGGTGATTTTAGCACCGCTTTTCAATCAAGATTAGGGAAAGATCCATGGTTAGAGCCTTATACTGAGGATGTTGTACAATCATTCCCTAAGGAGGGGAAGAAAAAGCTTTTGGTTTTTTCTGGTGCATTTATTGCAGATTGTTTGGAAACAACCATTGAAATCGGAGAAGAGTACTATGAATTATTTATGCATAATGGGGGAGAGCAGTTTCAATTGGTCGAAAGTTTTAATAATTCCCCTACCTTTGTTGATTTATTGGAGGATATTGTTTTAAAAAAAGTAAACACAGGGATTTAATAATTGATGATTTACTAGAATCATTTTAAAAATAGAAAGAAATTTTATGGCAAAGCAAACACATTGCTCATTTTGTGGAAGAGGCAAAAATGAGGTTGATATGTTACTTTCGGGAATTGACGGTCATATTTGTAATGATTGTATCGAACAGGGCTATCAGGTAATACAGGAAGAGTTTTCACCCAAAAAGAAAAAAGCGAAAGAGGCAAAAGTGGGTAAATTCAATTTGATCAAACCAATTGAAATGAAAACTTTTATCGATCAATATGTGATTGGTCAGGATGAAGCCAAAAAACATTTGACAGTGGCAGTATATAATCACTATAAACGGATTATGCAGGCTAAAACAGATGATGAGGTAACGATAGAAAAGTCTAATATTATTATGGTAGGTGAAACAGGTACAGGTAAAACTTATTTGGCTAGAACTATTGCCAAAATATTACAGGTACCTTTTTGTATTGCTGATGCTACCGTGATTACAGAAGCAGGTTATGTAGGAGAAGATGTAGAAACCATACTAACTAGGCTACTCCAGGCGGCTGATTATGATGTGGAAAAAGCTGAGATGGGTATTGTCTATATTGATGAAATAGATAAAATTGCCAGAAAAAGTGATAATCCGTCTATTACTAGAGATGTTTCAGGTGAGGGTGTTCAGCAGGCTTTGTTGAAGCTTTTGGAGGGATCAATCGTAAATGTGCCCCCACAAGGTGGCCGTAAGCACCCAGATCAAAAAATGATTGCCGTAAACACGGAAAACGTACTTTTTATATGTGGAGGTGCTTTTGATGGTATCGCTAGACATATTGCAAAAAGAATTAACACTCGACCGATTGGTTTTTCTGGGGATGAGCATTTGAAAAATAGAATTGAAAAGGAAGATATACTAAAATATGTAAATGCCCAAGATCTAAAATCTTTTGGGTTAATACCTGAATTATTGGGAAGGCTCCCGGTACTCACTTATCTGAATCCATTGGATAGAGAATCGCTCGTGAGCATACTTATTGAGCCCAAAAATGCGTTGACAAAACAATACAATAAATTGTTTGATATGGAGGGGATTTCACTTTCATGGGAGAACGATGCGCTCGATTATATTGTAGATCAAGCAATGGCCTATAAATTAGGAGCTAGAGGTCTGCGTTCAATTTGCGAGGCCATTATGACCGATGCAATGTTTGAATTGCCCTCAGAAAAAAATGTAAAAGTATTTACCATTTCAAAAATATACGCAATAGAAAAATTCGAAAAAACAACCTTTCACCAATTAAGTAAAGTCGCTTAAATAGTTATGAAAATGAATAGATTAATAATCATTGCAATAGTTGGGTTAGTATTTAGCTCTTGCAAATCACACTACACAGGCTTTAATGCCTACAAAGCAAACGCCAATTCTATCAAGCCAAAAATTTGGAATTTGGATTTATCTAATAATGTTAAAACGGTAACCACGGAAACCAATTCTTTTGAGGCTTCAATTGCTCCTAAAATTACATCGATTGGTATTGAGGAGAGTTTAAAGAAAATCGAGCTTATTGAGAACAAATCAGTTTTAAAAACTGTGAGTAATAAGGTAGTGACCAAGAAGCTCACCTTAAAGCAAAAGCTTGTCAATAGGATAGTAAACAAACAAATAAAAAAATCTAATATAGCTAATAATAGCGTTGATGGCTTTAGCAGCTTAGATAGTAAACTAAAAATAGGAATCATTCTAATAGCAGTTGCTATTGGGCTATCAATATTAGGCCTTGGTTCTTTGGCTGGTCTGGCTGGTTTGATAGGTTTAATATTCTTAATATTAGGTTTGGTGAATACCTATAATTGAAATTTTAGAGTTAAAAACCTCAAAAAATTTGCTAAAAAACCAATATTAAAACAGAAGACTTAGATTTATTTCTAAGTCTTTTTTTTGTGCTTAAAATTTGCAACAACTTAATATTCAATATTATACAAAAAAAGTACTATAAATTTTTGAAAATAAATTTTCATTTTTTTCAAAACGTAATTTTTTATATGATTTATCAAAGATATATTCAGAAAATAGCTTGAAATGGCAAATTGTAAAATCAAGTATCTTTTGCACTTTTACAAGAAGCATTGTATTATTTCAACAAATTGAATGTATTTATAAAGAACTTTTGGGGTAGCATTTTGAATTATGTTTTTCGTAAATATTCAGTATATAACTTTGTCATCAACATTAGGAGGGAAATTAAGCTAATCAAATAATGTTAAACAAACTGAAAAAATGAAAATTATGAAAACAAGAACCTTTATGGCAGCTGCCATTATTTTAGCTACTTTCGGGAGTGTAAGTGCTAAGTCAATTGAATTTAAAACTAAAGAGGACCCAAATGTAAATTTTTCAATCATACAAATGGATAAACTAAGGTTTAAGATTAATATACCTGCCATCAAAGAGGTGGTAGCATTTATTAAAATTTCTGATGATTCTGGCAACATTATCTATTCAGAAAATACGGATCTATTTTCTATCAGCAAGAAATTATATGATCTATCCAATCTAACAGATGGAACCTATACTTTTACCCTTAAGTCGGGTAAAGAGTACGAAACCAAGTCAGTATTGATTAAAACACAAATAAACAGAAGTGCCCTAGTGGCCATGAATTAATTTAATTCACCTTTCCTTCCTCGTTTCAAGTCCATTGATAGCTATACGGCCGTCAATGGGCTTTTTTTTGTTGGTTGGCAAGTCTATCTATTTTATATTTGTATTGGCTAATTAAATATTAGGCTAAAACCTTTTTAAAAATAGAATGTATGTGGAATAATTGGGGATTTAGGATTTTGATAATAGTAGTGCTTTCATTTATCTTCTTTTATACTTTTAATTCTGAAAATTCAGTTGAGAAGCCGCCCTCCTTAGATTATCAATCTCGTTTGAAACAAGAGCGTGTTGGGAAAGATAAATTTTTTAAGGAAAATGAAGAGTCTCCAATTGAAAATAAAAAAGAATTTAAGGGGTTGACCTATTTTGAAGTGTCGGAGAAATTCAAAATTGAGGCCGAATTGATATTAGATAAATCAGGGAATAAAAATATTATTCAAACGACTGATAATAAGGCAGATACTTTGGTAAAATATGGCTATGCTAAATTTAAATTAAATAATCAAACAAACCAGCTTACCATTTATAAGACTGAAAATTCTCGTTTGTTGTTTTTGCCTTTTCGTGACAAAACGAGTGGAAATCTTACTTATGGCGGAGGCAGGTTTTTAGACATACCTATCACAGATATTGCTGGAAATAAAGTGGTGCTTGATTTCAATTTGGCTTACCATCCTTACTGTACTTATAATCATACTTATATCTGTCCGATACCTCCTAAAGAGAATACGCTAACAATCGAAATTTTGGCTGGAGAAAAGTTGTAATTACTGTTTATATTTTTCTTTCTATGGTGAAGAGTACCAAGTTTTCAAGCGAATTACGATAGTCAGATTCTGGGAAACCTTTTAATATTTCAATAGCTTCAGTCACATATTCTCGCATTTTTAAGTTGGCATATTCAATTCCACCTGATTTTTTTACATACTCAATTACAAAATCAACTTTGAGAGGCTTGTCTGATTCATTTTTGATGATATTAATAATTTTTCTTTTGGCCAACCAATCCGATTTTGTGAGTGCATAAATCAAGGGTAAAGTCATTTTCTTTTCTTTGATATCAATGCCTAAAGGCTTTCCGATTTCATCAATACCATAATCAAATAGGTCGTCTTTTATTTGAAAAGCAATTCCTACTTTTTCTCCAAATTGCCTAGCTTTTTCGATAGTATTAGCGTCTGCATTGGCAGCACAAGCACCCACTGCGCAACAGGAGGCAATTAATGTAGCGGTTTTTTGGCGAATTATTTCGAAATAAATATCTTCTGTAATATCGAGTTTTCTTGCTTTTTCTATTTGCAACAATTCACCCTCAACGATTTCCTTCACTGCTCTAGATACAATTTTAAACAAATCATAATCACCATTATCAATAGAGAGTAGCATCCCTTTTGAAAAAAGATAGTCACCCACTAAAACGGCAATTTTATTTTTCCATAGGGCGTTAATAGAGAAAAACCCTCTTCTTTTGTTTGAATCATCGACGACGTCGTCATGTACTAAAGTGGCAGTATGAAGTAGCTCAATAAATGAGGCTCCTCTGTAGGCTTTTTCATTAATAGCACCAAATGTGCCCGCAGTTAAAAAAACAAACATTGGTCTGATTTGCTTTCCCTTTCTTTGCACAATATAACTCATTATTTTGTCGAGCAAATGCACATCAGATTTCATGAATTCTCTAAATTTTCCTTCAAAAGAATTCATTTCCTTTACAATTGGAGCTTGTATTTCTTTGGTAGTTATACCCATTAATGCGATTTGTGTGAGATTAGAAAGCTATATTGTGGCTTTGGTGCATTATTTTTATGAATTAGTTTTTAAAATTAAGTAAAATACCTCATTTTTAGTCTAAATATTTTGTTGCATTTCACTTTTTTCATTCAAAATACCTTTATTTAGGACATTATTTAATTTTTAACTTTTCAAAAAAATATTAATTCTGAACTATTTGATATTATAAAATCAAATCATTGCAATTCGAATTAAATTAAAACAAAAGAAGTTCAATTTGATTTATACGAGTTTTGTTATTTAGATTTATACTCTATTTTTAAAAATGCATTCTAAGAAAATTTTAGTGTTAGCAGGTGGCTCGGTTAAAGGAGCCTATCAAGCTGGTGTAGTGAAGGCCTTATTTGATTTAGGTTTTGAGCCCAATGCGATTTATGGTGTATCGGCAGGAGGGATGAACGCCTCTTACTTAGTGGATTGCTTTGGTAAGCAAAAACTTGAAAATGAAGATATTAATTATCAATCAGCGGCTGAAAATTTAGTAAATTTTTGGCTTGAAAATATCACAGAACCAGCCTCATTAGCCCGGAGGCGGGGTACCTATGAACTGGGCCTCTCAGCCATTAGACGAAATTTTGAAGGTCTTTTAGATACGACCCCTTTAAAAGAAATAGTAGAAAATAATATTTCAATTCAGAGACTCAGAGCAAGCCCAATCGCTCTAAAAATTGGAGCGGTAGACATTATCAACGGGGGGATAGTTTATGCTGATCCGAGTTTTGAACATTTTCACGATTATATAATGGCAAGCTCAGCGATTCCCATTATCATGCCTGTTGTGAAAATCGGGAACCATCAGAAAATGGCATTTTTGGATGGTGGGTTAAGGGATGTTGCGCCAATCAAGAAAGCAATTGAAGATGGTGCGACCGAAATCGTATGTGTGGCCTGCCATACCCGTAAAATGGAAGGAGGGAATTTTGCTTATGGAAACTTGCTCGCCTTGGTTGATCGCATCATGGATATTGCCGTAAACGAATCATTAAATATGGATTTGGATTGGGCTGTATTACATACTAAATTTGGCCCAAATGAAATAGCTTTGGATCTGCCAAAGCATAAAGTAAAACTAACAATAATTAGACCTGAAGTGCCTTTAAACATTGATATTCAATCATTTGATACAGATGATATCTCTCGAATAATTGAATTAGGATATCAACGGGGGCACGAATATACGATTAAAAAAAATGCTGAAAAAAAATAAAATTAAAGATACCAGTTTAAAAACTTTGCCTGGCTCATTAAAATATGTGGGCAAACTGGTGGATCACTCAATCAATATTAAAGTGATTGAATTTAATGCAGATATTTATGAAGAAAAAGTAATTAAGCAAGATTTTGCAAAAATTGAAATTGACACTCAAGACAACAAAAAGACCTGGCTTAATGTAGATGGAATACACCAGCCCAACGCAATTCAAGAAATAGGCAACATATTTAATTTGCATCCGCTATTACTCGAGGATGTATTGAATACCAATCAAAAACCAAAGCTGGAGTATTATGGAGAAGATATTCTTTATTTTACTATGAAGTCGATAGAATACAATCCTTATACAAAAGTACTTGAGACGGAGCATGTAAGCATTATTCTTGGTCCTGACTTTTTGTTAACATTTCAAGAGGAAGGAACCGAAGATATTTTTGCGGATATTATGGTCAGACTTAAAAGTGGCGTGGGCAAAATTAGAAAACTCGATTTGGATTATCTGCTTTTTTCAGCAGTTGATTTGATAATTGATAATTATTTGGAGGTAATTCAAAAGATCGATGAAGATCTTGAAAACCTGGAAGATAATATTATCAATAGTCCCAAGGAAAGAGATCAAAATTTGCTCTATTCGCATAAACGTGAGATTAATATCATGCGGAAACTTACCTTTCCGATTCGTGAAATGTTAAATTCCATGCTGCTATATAATGAGAATGACTTGGTAAAAGACAATACAAAATTATATTTGAGAGACGCTCATGATCACGCAGTTCAGGTGGTTGAGATGTTGGATTCAAATAGGGAAATGATTGCCAACTTGATGGATTTATATTTGTCCCAAGTTTCAAATAAGATGAACAGCGTAATCAAGGTTTTAACTATTATTTCAGTAATTTTTATGCCCTTGACTTTCATTGTGGGAGTATACGGAATGAACTTCGACTATATGCCTGAACTGCGAATGAAGTACGGCTACTACTATATTTGGGGGATTATGGTGGTGTCAACAATCGGTATGCTTATCTATTTTAAACATAAAAAATGGCTGTAAATACTTCGAAAGCCAATCAATTCATTGATTTTGACAAAAATAACTAAATATAAATTTCATCCAAAGCTAGTAGCCAGAACTCCCAGAAATCCAATTTCTTTTGATTTAGATGAGGAAATTTTAAGGCAATGTTTTCAAAAGACTGTTGAAAAAGAAGCTATATTTTTGGCGAGCCCCCATCTTTATCAAGCCGCTCTTGATTGGCAAAATGGCAAAACCATTGAGGCCAAGGAAAAAAGGAAACTGTTATTTTCACTTGCTAAATATTATATTAGGTCTTCTTTCAGACCTACTCCCTTCGGCCTTTTTGCGGGTGTGGGTACCACTACGTGGGCTGAGCACACTGATATTCAATTAGAGGCTTTCAATAGACAAACTCGCCTTGATATGACTTATTTATGTGCTTTGGCATATAAGATATCGGGTTTAAACCCAATAAAAGAAAGACTCCAATATTTTAAAAATTCCAGCCTTTATACAATTGGGGATGAGATTAGGTATGTAGAAAATTATTATGAAAGCAACCGCAGGTTTCATAAAATAAGTGCGGTCAAGAAAAATATTTACATTATTAAAGTTCTAAAATTTGTTGAAAAGGGTGGTTCCAGTTATTCAGAAATTGTTTCTCATCTGATTAATAATAAAAATGATAAACAAGAAGTGATTGATTTTTTGGATCAATTAATTGATTTGCAATTACTAAATAGTGAATTAGAACCCTCACTGACTGGAAATGACTTTTTTTATCAAATTATTAAAGTTTTAGAAACCATTAATTGGGACAATGATAAAACTATTACAACGATCTTATCAACCTTAAAAGATTTAGATTTAAGGATAAAGTATTTAGATGAAAATAAAATTAATGAGCCAACTGAATATTTTGAAATTATACAAATTATTGAAAGTCTTGGAGTGGAATATGACATTAATTGTTTGTTTCAAACAGACTTAGGAATTATCACTAATTTAAATAGCTCGGTCTCAGATAAGTATCAAAGAAAAATCATTGAATGGATTGAATTTTTGCAAGATATTAATCTCAATTTACCAGAAAATAATCTAGAGAAATTTAAAACTAAGTTTTATGGTCGATTTCAAAATCAGGAAATTCAACTCTCTTTGGCTTTGGATACCGAAAATGGTATAGGCTATTTAAATAAAACCAATGGGGATTATACTCCTCTCGTTGAAGGAATTGATTTTTCTAATAAGCAAATCAAAAGTTTTGAATTCAATGATAATCAACAAAAATTATTTGAAAGATTAATTGAGGCCACCCATGAGGGTGTGTATAAAATTGATTTGGCGGCTATTCCATTTGAGAAAACTAAAAAATCGGATTGGACAATGCCGCCAAGCTTTAACTTATTGTTCAGAGAGTTTGAGAATGATACATTATATGTTGAATCAATTTGTGGGAGCAGTGCAGCCACACTTTTAGGTAGATTTGCTCATAAGGATTCACAAATCTCAGCGATTGTGAGGGAAATTGTAGAAGAGGATGAGCAATTAAACCCCAATGTGATTTTTGCTGAAATTGTACATTTGCCCGAAAATAGAACAGGTAATGTAATTATGCACCCTCATTTCCATTTATATGAAATCCCATATTTGGCAAAATCCGTTTTAGATAAATCTAACCAAATTGACTTGAATGATTTGTATTTGTCAATTGTTGATGATTATTTGATTTTAAGGTCAGCAAAATTGAATAAAATAGTTATTCCTAGATTAAGCAATGCACATAATTATTCTGACGATGCTCTTCCGGTTTATCAGTTATTATGTGATTTGCAAAGTCAAAATACCTATCAGTTTTTGAATTTTGAATGGGGTGATTTAGCAAATGGGTTTAAATTTTTACCCAGAGTCACTTATCATTCAACTATTGTTTCTTTGGCTACTTGGTCTTTTAAAACTGAGGATCTGAAAAATTTGAAAACAGTGGAAAATTTTTATGAATTATCAAAAAAATATAAAATTCCAGATTTATTCTATTTGGTTGATAGAGACAATGAATTAGTGGTGGATCCTAAAAACCAACTTTCATTTGATGTATTCATTGATTCAATCAAAAACAACAAAAGTATTGTTTTGAAGGAATACATTGCTTATTCTTCTAATATTCAATCGAATAACACAGGTGAAACCTTTGCTAACCAATTTATTGGCTCAATCATTCACAATGAAAATATTTATAAGAAAATAGAATTGAATGTCAGTAAGTCAGCTAATCGGGATTTTTACTTAGGTTCTGAATGGTTGTACTATAAGATTTATTGTGGAGCCAAAGCGGCTGACCAGATACTTATTAACTGCCTCTCAAAATGCATAAACAAAGCCAATAAATTAT
>JAZKGO010000103.1:0-11742 GCA_040385875.1 Bacteroidota bacterium | reverse complement strand
TTACAAATGGAGATGAAAGGGAAGACTTACGTTGGTTGTTTGGGATGAAATTGATTGATAAGTTTCTGGATTCCTTCAATTTTACTTTGGAATCAAAAACAAAAGCAATTGGTTTTTTGAAGGAATCTTTTATTGATGAATTTTCTTTGACTAAAGAGAATAGATTAAAAATTGATTCAAAATTTAGGGAGAAAAAATTAGAGATTTTTGAGTTTATGGAAGGGGAAGGTAATTCCTACAATTCCATTTATAAAAAGTATCAGAAAGAAGTTGAGAAGCCTATTCGTAGAATTTTAGAACTTAAAAGGAATGATACTAATGAAATGATTAATAGCCAAATCCACATGCACTTAAACAGAATCATTAGTTCTAACCAACGCCAGCATGAATTATTATTATATGATTATTTATTTAGATACTATAGATACTTGAAAGCCAAACAATCATTTTAAAATTCTAGCATCAAGAATTTTAAACAAGCTATCTTTATATGTTAGACCTAGTGGTAGCTTTTGAACCTCATTTTGTAGTATCACTTCAGACGCTTCGATGTATTTTATTTGTTTTAGCGCTACTATATAGGATTTGTGAATGCGAATAAATAACTGAGGAGGAAGTCTTTCAATCAATTCTTTCATGGAAATATGAAGAACGACCCGCTCACCGTTCAGTGTGACGATTGCAGCATAGTTAAGCATTGCCTCAGCATAATTGATTTCCGAATAATTAATTTTTTTATATTTCCCTTTGTTTTCGGTTTGCACCATTATATAATCTTCTACTGGAGCAAATGCCTGAGCTAGTTGGGCTTCGGCCGATTGGCCTATTGCTTTCATACTCGCCTTCAGAAAGCTCTCAAAAGAAAAAGGCTTGAGTAAATAATCAATTACATCATATTTATAACCTTCTAAAGCATATTCGGAATAGGCAGTAGTAAGAATAACTTTGCTTTTATTATTCAATAATGACATAAAACTAATCCCATTCAAATTAGGCATATTGATGTCTAAAAAGATAAGCTCTACATTATTATTGTTTACATACTGAAGTCCTTCAATTGAGTTTTCAAAAGAAGATAATAAATTCAGGTTTGGCACATCTTCAATATATCTTTTAAGTATATTTATTGCACTCGCTTCATCATCAATAATTATGCAATTCATATTTATGTGTAAAATATTATCTAATTTAGAGATAGAGACATTTTTTTAGAAAATACCCTTAAATGTACAAAATAGTTTTTATTATCTATCCAATTTTCTAGTTCAAAATTGTTTTTATAAGAAATTTCAAGTCGGCGTCGAATGTTGGTGATACCTACAGCATTGGTCTCGGTTTCTTTGAAATTATCTCTTATTTTGTTTTTACAACTAAAAACAATTTCTGATTCAGTCACTTCTAAAAATATTTCAATAGGATTTTCTGCATCATAAAACACCCCATATTTGAATGCATTTTCTACCAAGCTGAGCATAATCAGAGGAGGAATTTCCTTTTTTGATAGATTTCCTTGTTTATGAAAATCAACGTACATTCTTTCTCCAAATCTTTTTCTTTGTAAATAAATATATCTATCTATTGCTTCTGCTTCGTTAATAACAGGTGCGAAGTCCAGTTTTGTGCTTTGAACTGAATAGCGCATCATTTCAGCCAATTTTAGAATAGTATCTCCTGACTTTGGGCTAATTGTGCTTACATCTTCAAAAACAAAATTTAGAGTGTTAAACAAAAAGTGAGGATTTATTTGAGCTTTTAGAAAAGCAATTTCTGTTAAAAGTAATTTTCTTTCTGTTTCTTGAATTATTTTTTGGTCTTGCAAGGATCGCAAATAAGTCAAATAAGCAATTGCGTAAAAAGTACATGTAGTGAGTCTCCAAAGCTCTAAACCAAAATAAGAAAATTTGTTTTTTTGAAATGTTTCGATGGCTATTGGTATTTTCAAGAGATAAACATCATATACACATTTTGCTGCAAGAGATGAAAATAAAATGGCTACCAGTATTAGGGCAGAAAAAACTAACGATTGGGTCGATTTGGGATTATAAAGTAAATATATAGCTATGTAAAAATAGCTTGTCATAAATAGAACGTTGGCACTGTATTCAAATAGGTCTTGGTTTGAACCTCTAATTGCAATTACAAATGAAAAGTCAATTACATAATAAAACAACCACAACCCCAAGTGAATTAGGATGGTTTTATAATTTTTATAAATCCAGTTTGATTGAAGAGTATCTAATAGTTCAGTGTTTGGCACAATTTTATTGTTAATATATGGAATGCTGCATTTGATATAAATTATTTTTAATTTGAAAAAACTAACTTTAAATTTACTAATAATAATTCAATTAATAATTTTTTTTATTGAGTAAATTATACGTTTTTCATATTAATACTCATTTATCACTAGAATTAGTTATAATTTTTTTTTAATTGAAAAAATAACATAACTCAATATTACGATTAAAAATTGGGTATTAAGTTAGATTTGATTTTGAGTTAACAAATCAGTCAAGTAGCTTAATCAATTTTTCAAATAAATTAATAAAATTAAAAATTAAAACAAATGAAAAACATAATAATCCGAAAAGCAACAATCGCAAAATTGAATACAAGTTCAGATTTAGGTATAGGCCGTACAATGACATGGAGCACCAGAAACGGTCGTACAATGACTTGGAGTACAAGAGCTTAGTAATTTTAAAATAAATCAATTCACTATAACAATTTAATATCAATAATTATGAAAAAGATAGTCATTCGCAAAGCAACAATCACAAAATTGAATACAAATTCAGATTTAGGCGTGGGTCGCACAATGACATGGAGCACGAGAAATGGTCGCACAATGACTTGGAGTACTAGAGCATAATAATTTTAATAACAATCTAAATAACTATAACAATGAAAAGTATAATAATCCGCAAAGCAACAATCACAAAACTGAATACAAATTCAGATTCAAGCATGGGTCGCACAATGACTTGGAGCACTAGAAATGGCCGCACAATGACTTGGAGTACTAGAGCATAATATATTTTTTAAAAACTTTCTAAATAAAATCAATGATGAAAAACATAATAATCAGAAAAGCAACAATCGCAAAATTAAATTCAAATTCAGATATAACCATGGGCCGTACAATGACATGGAGCACTAGAAACGGTCGTACAATGACATGGAGTACAAGAGCTTAATACCACCTTATTAAAATATATTTTTTTTTTAATTTCAGACTAATTACCAATTGACCAAAAACAATTCAGTTAGAAATAGTATTATTTTTAAACTGGGATTGTTGTCGGTTTGCCAAGTTTGAATTAATTTGATTTTTTTTTAAAACTATCCTTACCTTTTTATTTTATCATTGAATAATTAGAAAGTCATTTAGTAATTTAAATGACTTTTTTTGTGCCCAATATTTAGGTTTTAAGTACTTTTTTCAACTTTACTTTCATTTTTTATTCCTAATTTTAGAGGACATTTTTATGGAAAGCTCTAAATGATTTATTACCCTCCCAACGCAATTATCAGTAATGCTAAATATATCCTGACGGATAGCCGGAATGTGTTGTTTCCTGATAAATCGATTTTTTTTGCCATAAAAGGCATCAATCATGACGGCCATCAATTCTTAAAAGATTTGTATTATCGAGGCGTTAGAGAATTTGTGATTGAGGCAACTTCAGCTACTCATTTATTCATCGAATCCATTTCTTTTTTTCAAAATTCAACCATTTGGGTTGTTCCCAATTCAATTTTAGCCTTGCAAAGTTTTGTGGCCCAAAAAAGGTTAGAGTATCATTTAAATTTAATTGCTATCACCGGCAGTAACGGTAAGACCATTGTAAAAGAATGGCTTTCTCAATTATTGTCAACAAATTTCACGGTTGTAAAAAGCCCTAAAAGCTATAATTCTCAACTGGGGGTTCCATTATCTGTTTGGCAAATTAATCAAAGCCATCAGGTTGGAATTTTCGAGGCGGGTATTTCAAAGCCAAACGAAATGGAAAATTTAGAAGGCGTAATTCAACCAACCATTGGAATATTCACAAATATTGGCACTGCCCACGACGAATTTTTTAAAAGCACCAAACATAAAATTCAGGAAAAATTAAAGCTTTTCAAGCAAGTGAAAAAGCTGATTTATTGTAGAGATAATCATGAGTTAGACAATGAAATCAAGGAATACATAAGTACTAAAAATTCTGATTGTGAATTAGTTAGCTGGTCTGGAAAAGACAGAAGTCCGATTTCTTTTAACTTGATTTCTGGAGCTGCCAGACTAGAATTTTTTGATGGAGATAGAACCCTTGAATACAATGTTCCTTTTACTGATGAGGCATCTATCCAAAACTTATGCCACTGTATTGTGGCTGCAAAAGTGCTCTCCTTACCCAATGACCAATTGATTGCTCAATTGCCTTACCTAAAGCCCGTGGAAATGCGTTTGGAATTGAAGGAAGGGGTTAATAATACCCATTTAATTGACGACTCCTACAATAATGATTTGGAGGGTTTAAAATTGGCTATTGAGTTTCTTAATCAGCAAAAAAATCATAAAAGCAAAATACTGATTCTCTCAGACATCCTACATGCCGGCGAACTTGAGATAACACTTTATCAAAATGTTTCCAAGCTAATTGAAGTAAATTCTATCAATCAATTAATTGGGATTGGTCCTAATATTTCTAAACACAGTGATTTGTTGCCAGCCAATTCAATATTTTTTCAAGACACCGAATTATTTTTGGAGGCCATTCAAACCCTTCCTTTATCTGATGCAACAATATTAATCAAAGGAGCGAGGCCTTTTTCATTTGAAAAAATAGTCAATGCTCTTCAGGCCAAAAATCATGACACTTATTTAGAGATTAATTTGGATGCTGTAGCCTTTAATTTGAACTATTTTAAACAAAAGATTAACCCTAAAACCCGCATTATGGCGATGGTCAAGGCCTTTGCTTATGGAGCGGGTAATAAGGAAGTGGCAAGTCTATTGCAACACCAAGGGGTCGATTATCTTGGCGTGGCATATACGGATGAAGGAATCTTTTTGCGGCAGAATGGCATCAATATCCCTATTATGGTAATGAATCCCACAGTGAGTGATTTTAATAAAATGCTTGATTACTCGCTTGAGCCCGAAATCTACTCTTTGGATAAGCTAAAAAAGTTTGTATTATTTATGGATGGCTATCAGGGCTTTGCAAAGATTCACATAAAACTGGATACAGGTATGCATAGATTGGGATTTCAAATGAATGATATTGATAAAGTTATTCCTATTTTGAAGCAAAATCCCAATTTAATTATTTCCTCGATCTTTAGCCATTTGGTTGGTTCTGAGGCAGATAACTTGAACGATTTTACAAATATGCAAGCAAATGAATTCAAAATGATGGCCGATTCTATTGCTGAAAGTTTGGGCTATCAACCTTTACGTCATATTTTAAACTCAGCAGGTATTAGTAGATTTGAACAGTATCAGCTTGATATGGTAAGACTTGGCGTAGGTATGTATGGCGTTGGGTCAAGTGAAATCGATAGGAATTCACTTCAGTTAGTGGGATCTTTGAAAACTACTATATCACAAATTAAAGAGATTGAAGCGAATGAAACAGTGGGCTATGGAAGGAAGGGGGTAGTCACCAAAAAGTCAAAAATTGCTACCATCGCAATAGGTTATGCGGATGGCTATAACAGAAGATTTGGTAATGGAGTGGGTAATATCTTAATCAATGGAGTTCTCTGCCCCACAATAGGCAATATATGTATGGATATGACCATGGTTGATATCTCAAATATTGATTCAAAAGAAGGCGATGAAGTAGTGGTGTTTGGGGAGAATCCAAATATTTATGACTTGGCAAATCAGATTGGCACCATACCGTACGAAATACTTACTAATATTGGCGAGAGAGTAAAACGAGTGTTCTATAAAGTTTAAAGCTCCTTTGGTCGTCAAAAAAGGAGGTCGCTAAAAGCAACCCCTTTTTAAATTTCTGAACCACTTAGATTTAGTCTTCGAATTTTTCGTTGACTAGTCGAAGTTAATTTTTCTTTTAATTATCATCATTACCGCTTACTAATTTAAGCTTAATTTGATTTTAATAGCCGAAAGTGCAGAGGAGTTTTATCCGAGCATTTTACCGAAAACATTTCTTGTTTTTTCTAAAAATTCTTTTTTTCTCCTGCGTGAAATGGTGATTCTCTTGCCATCTTTTAGCAAGACACTCATTTCCTCCTTAAGGTCGAATTGAATCAAATAGCGGAGATTTATTACGAATTTTTTATGTATTCTAACAAAATGTTCATCAAGGTTATCAATATATTCTTTCATCGTACGTGATACAAGCAATGTTTTTCCGTTTGAAAAGTAGAAAAGTGTGTAATTGCTATGGCCTTCGAGATGAATAATATCTTTTGTTGAAATATTCATTGATTTTTTGTAGCAAACTGGCAGGCAAATGTTGTTAACATTCATGGGCAGTCCAAGATTAACCCCATTAATGAGATTATTACTTTGGGTAAATGAAGTAAATTGATTTTGCATTTGAAATCTAGTTTAAGGGTTCGTGTTTACTTTAATTGCTGAAAATCTGTTTTACGAAATTTCACGATGTAAAATTGAACATTTAAAGATTGCACTACAATCACATAATGATGTGATATTTTAGTGCATTGAAAAACAAAACACTTAAACCAATGTTCAAGATATTTAACTCCAAAAGGAAAACGGGCAGTTTATTTAAACAATCTGATTGTGAATTGCTTTGGCTACAGCCTCTGTTTGGGAGTGTACATGAAGCTTTTCGTAGATTTTTTTGATATGAGATCTTACCGTATCCATGCTTATAAAGCATTGGTCGGCGATCATTTTATAGCTATTGCCTTTCACCAAAAGGTTCAATATCTCCCTTTCTCTATCGGTCAGATTGTGAGAGGGTTCTATCACCCGTTTTTGTGGGGGAAGCATTTGAAGTACCTTCCTAGCGATGGTGGATGTCATGGGGGCGCCACCATTAGTAGCATCCAGAATAGCCTCTAAAAGTTTGGCCGGTGGGGTGCGTTTAAGCATATAACCTACTGCTCCTGAGCATATTGCGTCAAAAATATGCTCATTGTCTTCAAACACAGTGAGCATTAGTACGTTTACTTGGGGATATTTTTCTTTGATAATTTTAAGACCTTGGATACCATTAGCAATAGGCATATCGATGTCCATCAATACTATATCAGGCATCAATTCTCCAATCTCTGCTTGAACATTTTCGCAATTGGGGAAAGCCCCCACCAACTCAAAACCATTGGTGCCTCTTAATAGAACAGAAAGTCCTTCACGAAGATCTGAATTGTCTTCATAAATTACTATGCGAATGGTTGTCATTTAGAATTGATATTTACCACAATAGTACAAATTGTTTACCACATATTATATCACATGATGATGTGATTTTAACACTATTCATCCCACCATCTAAATCCAATGCCTATATCAAAAGCTAAATAATTTACACTTGAAATAAAATCATATTGAAAAGGCGCAATTTGGTATTTAATTTTAGAGTCAAGCACCCAATTGCCGGTTTCATCTAAATTTATTTTTACACCAACTGATGTCATGCCTAAAGGAGCCCAGCGTTTTTTGTCATCTATTAAATAGCCCCAATAATTGATATAATTTATTTTTATGGCCCCAAGTCCCAATTGTGCATAGGGCCTTATTGTTTTATCAATCCCTTTGAAATATTTTGAATAGGTGAATGCAATGGGGAAATTATTCATAGTTCGCATCTGGGCGGTGGAAATTAGCGATCCGTCATAATCATATACTGCCCTTTCTTTATATTGCTGATAATACTGTTGGCTCAATTCAATGCCAAGCGAATAATCACTTGGTTTTACGATTTCGAAACTTACTGCAACTGGCTTTATACCCCCTTTGTTGATGTAAGAACTCGTGCCTTTCATCGGGATATAGTAACTCGGCCGGAATGTAAATTGGTAGGAAATACCAGAGGTAAGCGGATTAATCCTTTTGAATACAGGTATTTCTTCTTCAATTTCTTGCTCAATTATTTGCGCAACATTGATTGAGCAACACCAAAATAGCAAAAAAATGGAGTAAAGTATTTTGTTATTCATTTCACAGAAAACTTGATATTTCGAATATTTTTTCTTGGATAAAGGAGAAATTATCCTCCTCGAAGACGTCATTTCCTCTTATTTGTACATTCCAAATCACGTTCAGTTTTTGATTTTTTAAGGCATTTTTCAAATCAACCACTTCGATGTTCCAAATGCTATCATTTATTTCATAATTGTCATAATAACCAGGATATTCAAAACCTAAATCATCAAAGATTGGGAAGCCCCAATAGCTATTGAAATCGACATTATGAGGGGCTTCAGACCCAATTTTAGAATTGGACACCCTACTAACAATAATTCCTAAATCAGGATTTTTATGCTTTGCAATAGACTGATATTGATATTTTTCAAAATTTGCTTTGAAAATTTGAATGAAAGTCTTGTCACTTGCTCTGTTTGATAGCCTAACACGATCATTACTGATTATAAAAACTGTATCAGGTAAAAAATAGGTTTGATAATCTTTGAAGTTGATTTTTTTGTCATAATTACTAATGTATACTCGGGAGTCATCTGTTGTATATTTATCTAAAGGGTCGGTTTGAATACAAGATTCAATACCAATTGCCATAAGAATAAGCGGTATGACAATTTGATTAATTTTTCTCAATTTCCATTCCATTCTTTAACCTTACTTAGCTTTTTTATCTCTTTTATTATTTTATATTGACGTGAAAATATTTGTTTGGGTTGCTCAGAGTTTTTATTTTAATTTACACTAAATTTAGGCTTTTAATAGTTTTCAATCGACTTTTTCATTCAATTTTAATGAAAAAAGTAAAAGCCCGTAAAATTAAACTCATATACCATGCATTTATTAAAGCCATTCACCAATTTTCTATCCAAGTTTTTTTTCGGAGGAATTTTATTCATCAATCTCATTTCTTGTGATTCACAAAAATCAACTGAAGCGACGGACAGCCTATCCACTAACAATGAAATCGAAAGTAACAATGAAGCCCCTTCATCCAGTATTTCACCAATCAATTTAGTCGATTTAATTTTATTTTCTAACAAAACGGATCGAACAAATAGCATTGGGAAGAGCTTGGAAGAGGTTTTTGCCTCTGAAATTGGTGAAGTTTCAGATTCAGCTTCTAATTTCAAATCCTTCACTCAATATTTCAATAATTCTAATGACGAATTTGTGGATATTCAATATTTCAATGATGGAAAAGTGGTAACTGGTTTAAATCTAGATATTTACTTAAATAATCAGGCCGATGTTTCTTTGCTTTTCGGACAGTTTGTGCTAGCATTTAATGATAAATACGGCAAGCCTGCCAAACAAAAAGCAGAAAGTACATGGAAACTCAAAAACAATATGGAATTGAAGCTTAAAGACGTAAGTCAAAAGCTAGCGCCGGGTTTACAAATTACATTTTCAAAAAAAGGAGAATCTTTGGTTACACAATAAAATGAGCGAACAAAAAAAATATAATTGGGGCATTTTGGCCCCTGGGGGTATTGCCCAAAAATTTGCAGATGATTTACAATTTGTTCCCAATGCCAGAGTGCATGCAGTGGCTTCTAGGAGTTTGGAGCGTGCCGAAGCATTTGCCCAAAAATATGGAGCTCAACATGCATTTGGTTCATATGAGGAATTAGTTAATTGCCCTGATTTGGATGTTATATACATTGCCACACCTCATTCAGAGCATTATGCCAACACATTAATGTGCCTCAATGCAGGCATTCCTGTTTTATGTGAAAAAGCTTTTGCGGTGAATTCTAAACAGTTGACTGAGATGGTGGCTTTAGCCAGATCGAAAAAAATATTTTTACAAGAAGCTATTTGGACCCGCTTTCATCCCTCAATTGCAAAAGTGATGGCTATTCTTGCGGCAGGTACCATTGGAAAAATTGTGCATATTGCAGCCGATTTTGGCTTTATGGCTGGCTCAGATTTAAACCATCGAATCTTTAATCCGAATTTGACGGGTGGCTCTCTGATGGATATTGGGATTTATCCACTTTTTATCAGCAAGCTTTTGTTGGGAAATCCTGAAACCATTAAAGCCGTGGCGGTAAAAGCCGTTACGGGTGTGGATATGAATTGCAGCATGGCCTTGAATTATACTTCTGGAGCCACCGCCTCACTTTTTTCGACAGTTGGGGCAGTAACTGATACCACCTGCACCATTTATGGAGATAAAGGTAAAATATTGATACATGGTCGCTTTCATGAAACGAAAGGAATCACTGTTTTTGAAGAAGGGCAAGAGCCTCAATTCATTGAATGCGAACGTTTGGGGCATGGTTATAGCTACGAAGCGGAGGATGTTCAAAGATGTTTAGCAGAAGGATTGACAGAAAACAATAAACTTCCACTCTCCTTCAGCCTCGAATTGATGGCTATTTTGGATGAAGTGCGTCATCAAATTGGAGTGGTGTATCCAGAAGAAATGTAATTCTCTCCATTTTCATGATTTGCTGTGATGGGCGCATCTTTACTAGCAAGAAAATAGAGAGTATTATTGAATGATGCCATGAAAAAATTCTTAGCCATACTATTGATTTGCCAGCAAAGTTTTGGCCAGCACCTTGTTGCACAATTGGATTCAATGATGGGAAAAAACTTCCCACAAAACCAACCTGGTGCAGCATTGCTGATTGTTGAAAATGGAAAAACGATCTATGCAAAAAGTTTTGGTCTAGCGGATATTGACACTAAAGAAAAAATTACTGCCGCTACCAATTTCAGGATGGCTTCGGTTTCAAAGCAGTTCACCGCCATGTGTGTCATGCTGTTGGTAAAACAACAAAAAATTTCTTATGACGACAATTTGCTCAAATTTTTCCCAGACTGGAGTCAGTCTGTTGCCTCAAAAATTACCATCAAGCAATTGCTTACACATTCATCAGGCATTTGGGACTATGAAGAACTGATTCCACAAAACCAGCAAACACAAATTTCAGATGCCGATGTGGTGAGTTATTTGATAAAAAAAGACAAAACTTATTTTGAACCAGACTCTACTTTTCAATATTCCAACTCGGGGTTTTGTGTGTTGGAACAAATTATTGAAATCGCATCGGGGCAGAGTTTTTCGAAATTTATGGAGCAAAACATTTTCAAACCTTTGGGTATGAATAGCACAATTATTTATCAAGAGGGCAAAGCGATTCCAAACCGTGCGATGGGTTTTACAAGAGATCAAATGGGTGAAATTGTTGCATCTGACCAAAGTATTACTAGCGCTACCAAAGGAGATGGTTGCGTTTATACTTCCCTTAATGATTATCAGAAGTGGGCTAATGCTGTGATTAATAACAAGTTAGTGAACATCGGAAGCCAGTTAGGGCGGATAAACAAACCTATCGAAAAAACGGACTATGCCTACTATGGCCTTGGCTGGTTCAATGCACTGGGTGCAAAAAATAATTTAGTTTTGTATCATACCGGCAGCACTTGTGGCTTTAGTAATGTGGTGAAAATATTCCCAAAGGGTAATTTGATAATCACCTATTTTTCGAATATTGCTGATAATCACGCACCCTTTTATGAAGTGGAAAAAATACTAAAGAAGAATAATATTGACGAATCAGAAATTGATTTTAAAAAGATGCTTGATTTAACTCGTTGAA
>JAZKGO010000102.1:12747-16558 GCA_040385875.1 Bacteroidota bacterium | reverse complement strand
CACTACAAATTAATAAAAAAAGGACTGCTATTCCTAGCAATCCTTTTCTAAAATTGATTTATTTGAAAGCAAAAACTTACTTTCCAAGCTTAGAATAAGATATTCTCAATTTAATAGAACTTTTATTTAAAACCAATCTATTGACTCTAAAATCAGGTGCAGAAGCAATAAACAATCCATTGTTTTCAATTTTTCCTAATAAAAGCTGCTGAAAATAACTCGTAATATTAAATACATATTCCTGCCTGGTAGAATTATAAATCGCCAATTGTGCGGATGCTCCACCTTCAGCTGGCAATGCTGAAAGCTCGCCAGTTGGAGTACGTAACGGCTTTTTGATGCTTGTTGGATTAGCTAAAATCAAATTAAGAGCGATGGAAGGAAAAGTGCCTTCCACCAAATTGGTTGGCTTTACTAAAAGCTCTACTTTATTAATAGCTATATTTCCATCCTTAGCCAAATTCTTCAAATAAGGGAATTCAATTTTAGTGGAAATGCCCGAAGAAGACTGAACAAAAACTTCATCAGTTGAATTTTGCGGACCCATAATATCGTTTGGTTTACTCAAACTTTTTAGAGCTGTACCAGATCTATCAAAACTGATGTTGTTGAATCGATTATTATAGGCTTCATTTGAAGTGAAACTAACAAAAAAGAAAGTTCTCAAAGTATCTTTTTTATCTTTTGTATGATAATACAAACCCATATACGAAGGTTTTATTCTCAGACTTGAGGGAGTATTGGTGGGTTCAAATCCCAAAATAGAGGCATTGTCATCAGCACCAGGCACCAAAACCATCCCTTTAAAGTATTCTTTGAAATTGACAAGACCTGAACCAGCTTTTTTACCTGACAGCGAAAGTAACTCTTGCCCAAAACTATTGTTCAATCTTATATTTATTGAGCGCATAGAATCTAGCAAGTTATCAGATTCACGTTTCTTTACAATTGGCCTAGCTAAAAAATTACCCGTAGTACCTAATGGAGCGGGGTCGTAATTAAGATGATCATTGATAAAATAAGTATTTTTTGAATCAAGAGATTCCAACAGCCTTTTGGTCAAACTACCTGTATTTTGCCCAATTTTATCCAAAACTCTGTGAACAGTTATCGACTGAGGCCTCAAAGTATCTCCAATATTGTATTTATAGCCCAAACTCAACACCACAGAATCAAGCACGGTATTGGCATCAGCTCTGATCGAATCGACATTGGTAATTTGAAAAAAACTTTTGGAAGTAATGTCACCAAAAATCGGATCCGTATATCTGCCAACTAATAATTTATCCGTACCTGAAGTTACAACCGAATCCATTAAAACTGTTGAAGCTTTAATAGTGAGTGTATCCGTAAAATTAGTAGAAATAATATCGCTGTTCTGAATTAATTCTGAGCCGATTTGTGTGGCAGGATCTTCACAAGAAGTGATTACAAAAAATACAAAAAGAAATGCAAATTTAAGAGGCCGCCAATTCAGAATAAAAGTCGAAAAATTGTTGGAAAGCACTCGTACTTTCAATATACTCAATAGTTTTTTCAGGAAATTCATTAAATAATTCATTTATGTTTTCGCTCAAGTTCTCCTCTGCTTTTAAAATTTTGTCGGAATATTGCATTCCTAATTTGATAAACCCAACAAAATCGTTTGATTTAATACTTTTTAACATTTCGTCAGTTATCTCTGGCATCTTCGCTTTTTCGGCTACATCTTCCTTGAACTGATAGTTAAAATCATTGTTGAAAACACTATAAACAATTTTACTATCTTTGAATAGCACATCATTTTTGTATATTGTTTTCAAATAAAGTGGCAAAAAAGCGGTAAACCAATCGCTGCAATGCACTACATCTGGTGCCCAACCCAATTTTCTTACTGTTTCGATGGCTCCTTTACAAAAGAAAATGGCTCGCTCGTCATTATCATCGAAGAATTTCTCTTCTTTGTCATGAAAAACGGACTTTCTTTGAAAAAAGTCTTCATTATCAATAAAATAGACCTGTATTTTTGCAGAAGGCATGCTCGCTACTTTGATAATTAAAGGCTTTTCGTCATCGCCAACTGAAATACTGGTTCCAGATAATCTCACTACTTCATGAAGTCTGTTTTTACGCTCATTTATATTACCAAACCGTGGTACCAAAATTCTAATTTCCATCCCCATATCTTGCATTTTGATTGGCAATTTTTTTAGGTATTCAGAAACTTTTGTTGTAGATAAAAATGGGTCAATTTCACTGGAAACGTATAGTAAATGTAACTTCGACATTCTATGGGGGATTAGGCTGATTAAGGCTTATTTCACTAATAATTTTGCAAAAATACGAAAATTTACGGTCATTTTCAATAAAAAAATTGATTCTCTTATTTAATTAATGTCATTGCAACCTTGATATCAAAGTATTGCAAAAATCATTTAATCGAATTTTCACATTATTATGGGTTAAAATTGACTATTGTAGAGATGGGCAAATGCAATACCCAACAAAGTAAAAGACCAAATTGTCAATAATTTTTAAAACCACTTACTACTTTTAGCTACTTCATAAGCAGAATTTTTATACCAATCTTAAACTCATTTAACTAGGAAATATAGTATAAGTTAATCTTTACTTTTTGTGGGAAAATTTGATTTAATTTCATATTTGAAACCCTGTTGCATGGCTTTTCAATCTACTTTTGCAATAAGTATTTTATTCGAAAAAAATTGGAACTTAAAAAAGATGGCTGTTGTGAAATAGATCACCACGAAATTCAAACAGCCGAGCACACAAATAATCATACCACAATAAAAGAGGACATTTTTCAACTGTTCTTTTTGCCATTGGTGGCCTTTTGTCTGTTGGCAGTTGCTTTAGGAATTGATAATTATATCCATCAATCATGGTTTACGGGCTGGATAAGAATCTTATGGTATGTTATTGCTTACTTGCCTGTTGGGTTTCCTGTTTTGAAAGAAGCGATTGAAAGTATCAGAAAAGGCGAAGTGTTTTCTGAGTTTTTGCTGATGAGTATTGCCACATTAGGAGCATTTTCGATTGGACAATACCCAGAAGGTGTAGCTGTTATGTTATTTTACTCTATAGGAGAATTATTCCAATCCATGGCAGTAAAGAGAGCCAAAACCAGTATCAAAGCTTTACTAGACCAACGACCTGATCAAGTAACAATTTTAGAAAACAATGAGCCGAAAACTGTTAAAGCCGAAAACGCTAAAATTGGAGAGATAATTCAACTAAAGGCAGGTGAAAAATTGGGATTGGATGGCGAGCTATTATCTGAAGCAGCATCATTTAATACGGCAGCTCTTACTGGTGAGAGTATTCCAGATACTAAAAAGAAGGGCGATACAGTATTGGCAGGAATGATAAATCTGAATACCCTAGCTCAAATAAAAATAACAACCGCCTATGCCGATAGCAAGCTGAGTAAAATTTTGGAATTGGTGCAAAACGCAACCGCTCAAAAAGCCCCAACGGAGCTGTTCATCAGAAAGTTTGCTAAAATTTATACCCCAATTGTGGTGCTTTTGGCTTTATGCATTTGTGTAGTACCCATGCTCTTTGTTGAGAATTATATTTTTAGTCAATGGTTATACAGAGCTTTGGTCTTTTTGGTTATTTCTTGTCCTTGTGCGCTAGTGATCAGCATTCCTTTGGGCTATTTTGGAGGAATTGGTGCCGCTAGTAAACATGGCATTCTATTCAAAGGAAGTAATTTTTTGGATATTATTGCTAATATTCAAAATGTGGTGGTGGATAAAACAGGCACTATGACTGAGGGTGTATTTAAAATTCAGGGCCAGGCCTTAAC
>JAZKGO010000102.1:0-12647 GCA_040385875.1 Bacteroidota bacterium | reverse complement strand
TTATTACCTGAGGACAAAGTAAATATTGTAAGCTCAATTATTGCAAAAAATGAAACAGTCGCTTTTGTGGGCGATGGAGTAAATGATGCCCCGGTAGTGGCTCTGAGCCATGTAGGAATTGCAATGGGTGGTTTAGGAAGTGATGCAACTATTGAAACTGCCGATGTGGTAATTCAAGATGACAGACCTTCAAAAATACCGATAGCTATTCGGATTGGCAAGCAAACAAAACGGATTGTTTGGCAAAATATCACAATGGCTTTTGTGGTAAAAGGAATGGTGCTAATATTGGGCGCTGGCGGACTTGCAACCATGTGGGAGGCTGTTTTTGCAGATGTTGGGGTAGCACTTTTGGCTATTCTAAATGCAGTAAGGATTCAAAGGATGAGGTTTTAGACCCATTTTTAGTCTTTGATCACTGTGTTTTGACCCTAATTCAAAACCAAAATATTTTTATTACTTTAAAACCAAAAGAAAACTATTTTGTATTTTTGGGTGTTATTGCAACCAGATGCGTAAAATCAGACAAATATTTACTTTATCGTTATTCGTGAGTGTTGTTTTCTCAATCAACGATACTAGGGCATGTAATAACATGGCTAAAAAGGAACATCAAGTAAAATCTGAAAAATCTTGTTGCAAAAAAGAATTCGCTAAAAAATCTAAGAAGGATTCTGAACCCAAGGACTCCACTGCTTTACCAAAAAAACATGATTGCGGCGGGTCTTGTGAAGATGGCTCCTGTCATTGTATTCATATATCAGCCGTTTCAACCATTACGATTCCAGTATTATTGAAAAATGATCTAATTTTTCAGCAGTTCAAGAAACTAGTATTTAGTTCAGTTTTTGCAAACCCCTCCTCAGGGTTTTACTATATTTGGTTACCACCCAATATAGGTTAGTTTCTTCACACCCTAGGGATAATTATGTCCTTTTCAATCAATTAATATTAATTTTCTTAAACTTTTATTTCAAGGTCGTACGATCTAGAGATATACAAATTTATTTATCATGAAAAATTCAATTAAAAAACTGTTGATTCCAATCTATCTATTGGTGTCAGTTACCTCGGTATTTGGCCATTCAAAACCAATCTTAAAAAATCAAAAATCTGTCACAGCAACCATTTTAGGCAATTGTAATACTTGTAAATCAGCTATTGAGAAAGCAGGTAGCCAACCAAAAACAGCCAACGTTGAGTGGAATCTTGACACAAAAAAGGCGACCATTTTATTTGATTCCAAAAAGACAAATTCTGATGAAATTTTGAAAAGAATTGCTTTAGCAGGTTTCGATTCAGATCAATTTTTGGCTCCTGACCAAGCTTATGCCAAATTAGATGACTGCTGCAAATATGAAAGAGTTTCAAAAGTATTAGCCAAAAACACAAAGCTGAAAATTGAAAAAAATGAGTCCGAAAATCATTCTGAGATGGCTTCAGCAAAGGAATTGGTTCAATTAGAGCTGGTGTTTGATAAATATTTTGCTTTAAAAGATGCACTGGTGGCCACAAACGGAACACTTGCAGCCGATAAAGCCAAAGAACTTCAAAAAGCAATTGCTGCTGTAAAAATGAACGAGTTGGAAATGAATGCACACATGGCTTGGATGAAAGTTTTGAAAAGCTTAAACATTGACAGTGAGCGAATTGCTTCCTCAAAAGACACAGCTGTCCAGCGGGATCATTTCATGGCATTGTCAAAAAATATGTATGAATTAATGAAAGTGGCCAAATCAGCCTCGCCAATTTATTATCAATATTGCCCAATGGCCAATGACAATAAAGGTGCGAATTGGTTGAGTAAAGAAGCTGGAATCAAAAACCCCTATTATGGCTCTGAAATGCTTACCTGCGGTAAAACCGTAGAAACAATCAAATAAAATGGTACTGTATGTCAAAAATATGGTTTGCAATCGATGCAAAATGGTGGTAAAGTCTGAGTTGGATAAACTCGGACTCCCACCTATTTCGGTTGAATTAGGAGAAATAAAATTTGATAAAGAATTGACTAATGATGAAAAGAAAAAAATAGCTAAAGTACTGATAAACAATGGATTTGAAATATTGGATGATAAAATAAGCCAAATCATTGAAAAGGTGAAAACAATTATTATAAATATTGTTCATCATCAAAACAATGAATTAAAAACCAATTTATCAACACTTATTGCCTCGAAGCTCAATCAGGATTATAATACCATCAGTAATTTATTTTCTGAAGTGGAAGGCAAAACCATCGAAAGTTATTTTATCGCTCAAAAAATTGAGCGTGTCAAAGAGCTTTTGATTTACGACGAACTCACTTTAAGCCAAATTGCTTTTCAAATGAATTATAGCAGTGTAGGCTATTTGAGCAACCAATTCAAAAAAGTAACGGGCTTTACTCCTACCTATTTCAAACAAATAAAGGAGAAGAAAAGGAAGCAAATTGATAGCTTATAAATGTTACAAATCATTCCCAAAATATTGTAACGAAAAAGTATTTATTTCAATGGAATTTTGCATAAGTAAACTTTAAATATAAAAGATGAAACATACTTATACAATTTCGGGAATGACTTGCGACGGTTGTCGCTCAAAAGTGGAAAAAACGCTGAATACCATTCAAGGTTTAGAAGCCACAGTATCATTAAATCCACCAGTTGCCACTATCACAATGCAAAAGCATATTTCAACAGCTGAGTTGCAAGAAGTAATTTCAAAAGCTGGAAAATATACAATTGATAGCTCAACAGAAAAAGAAATTTCAAAATCATGTTGCAGTTCTCATTCTCATGATGATAAAAAAACATTGGAAGTAACCAATAGTGGCTCGGGCAAATATTATTGTCCAATGCACTGCGAGGGGGAAAAAATGTATGATAAGCCTGGTGATTGCCCAGTTTGTGGAATGCATCTGGTCAAAGAAGCTGTGCTAGAGCAAAGCCAAACATTATATACTTGCTCAATGCACCCTGAGGTAGTTAAAGAGAGTCCCGGTTCATGCCCTATTTGTGGGATGGATTTGGTACTCATGCAGCCAACTGAAAGCGAGGAAAATAAAACTTATCTCGATTTAAGAAAAAAAATGTTTGTGGCATCTGCTTTTACTATTCCAGTTTTTGCAATTGCCATGTCCGACATGTTACCTAATAATCCATTTATGAAAATAATGGGTCATCATCAATGGAATTGGGTACAATTGATCCTGTCAATCCCTGTTGTTTTTTATGCCTGTTGGATGTTTTTTGAGCGAGCATGGAAATCCATTATTACATGGAACCTCAATATGTTTACTTTAATTGGTATTGGTTCGGGTATCGCTTTTTTATTCAGTTTGATGGGTCTATTTTTTCCAAATATTTTCCCTGCCGAATTTAAAACGGAGAATGGTGCGGTTCACCTTTATTTTGAAGCAACAACCGTAATCTTAACTTTGGTATTGCTGGGGCAACTATTGGAAGCTAAAGCACATAGCCAAACAAGTGGTGCAATCAAAGCGCTACTGAAATTAGCCCCAACCGAAGCAACTTTGGTTTTGGAAGGAAAAGATCGTCTGATTTCGATTCACGACATAAAAAAAGGAGATATTTTACGTGTAAAACCTGGTGATAAAATTCCCGTCGACGGAAAAATAGTGAATGGAACTGGCACAATAGACGAATCGATGATTACTGGGGAACCTATTCCAGTAGATAAGGTGGAAGGCGACAATGTAAGCTCAGGGACCATCAACAGCACTAAATCATTTACGATGATTGCTGAAAAGGTGGGTGCTGAAACCTTGCTTTCACAAATCGTTCAACTGGTAAATGATGCGAGTCGTTCCAGAGCCCCTATTCAAAAATTAGCCGATAACATTTCGAAATACTTTGTACCAATCGTCATCATTATTTCAATAATCACTTTTGCGTCTTGGGCACTTTTGGGTCCAGAACCCGCTTTAGTTTATGGGTTTATCAACGCAATTGCAGTTTTAATCATCGCCTGCCCTTGTGCATTAGGTTTGGCGACACCAATGTCGGTAATGGTGGGCGTGGGTAAAGGTGCCCAATCGGGGGTTTTGATTAAAAATGCGGAAGCCTTAGAGAATATGAATAAAGTCAATGTTTTGATAACCGATAAAACAGGAACTATTACAGAGGGGAAACCCACTGTTGAAAACATCTATTCAATTGATAATGAGTCTATTGATCTATTATTACAATACATCGCTTCATTAAACCAGTATAGCGAGCATCCATTGGCAACTGCTGTTGTCAATTATGCGAAACAAAAAAAGATTTCATTGGTAGAAGTGAAAGATTTTGAAGCTGTGGCAGGTAAAGGAGTGACGGGTACAGTCGGTAAAAGTAAAATTGCCTTAGGGAATAAAAAACTAATGGAATCATTTGGTGTTAGAGTTGAAAATGATTTAGAACAGAAAATAATAGCCCAGCAAAAACTTGGCAAAACCGTATCTTATATTTCAGTTGATGGCATCGCAAAAGGCTTTATATCCATATCCGATGCGATAAAAGCGACGAGCAGAGAAGCATTAGCATCGTTGATGGGTCAAGGTATTGAAGTTATAATGCTTACTGGCGACAATGAAAATACGGCAAAAGCAGTAGCCGATGAATTACATTTAAGTTCATTTAAAGCTGGCTGTTTACCTGAGGATAAGCTCAAAGAAATCAAACGATTACAAACTGAGGGCAAAATTGTAGCGATGGCTGGTGATGGAATCAATGATGCGCCAGCATTAGCCCAAGCTGATATTGGTATTGCCATGGGAACAGGAACTGATGTAGCTATTGAAAGCGCCAAAATCACTTTGGTAAAAGGTGATTTGCAGGGAATTGTAAAAGCCAAAAACTTGAGCCAGGCTGTAATGAAAAATATTAAACAAAATTTATTCTTTGCCTTCTTTTACAATGTGCTGGGAGTACCCGTTGCTGCCGGTGTATTATTTCCCATTTTCGGAATATTACTTTCACCAATGATTGCGGCACTGGCTATGAGTTTTAGTTCAGTATCAGTCATATTAAATGCTTTGAGATTAAGGCGCATAACAATTTGAAAAAATGAAAAAAGTAGAATTTCATCGAAAAGTTCGTAAAACTCACCGCTGGATGGGAGTAATTCTAGGAATCCAATTCTTATTTTGGACGGTTGGTGGCCTTTATTTTAGCTGGTCTGATATGGACGAAATACATGGCGACCATCAAAAGGCTCATATTCATCCACTTAGTTCAGATTTGAATTTGGTTAGCCCCCAATCAGTCATTGATAAAGTAAAAGAAAAAGATAGTGTCAATTATCTATTTGACGTCAGATTAGTACAGATTTTAGGAGAACCCTTTTATCAAATTGTTTTTTCAAAAGAACACGATCGAGGCAAAAAAATCCAGCTGGCGAACGCTAAAACGGGTAGCCTCCGCCCTCCTCTGAGTAAATCTGAAGCCATTGAAATTGCTCAAAAAAGTTTTTCAGATGAGGTAAAACCCAAGCTTATTGAGTATCTGACCAACACAAATGGCCATCATGAATACCGAGAAAGCCCTTTGCCAGCTTATGCCATCACTTTTGAGCATCCTTCCAACACAACAGTCTATGTTTCAACAGAATTGGGAACAGTTCAAAAATTCAGAAACAATAAATGGAGAATTTTCGATTTTCTTTGGATGATGCACACCATGGATTATCAAACTCGGGACAATCTATCCAATTGGCTTTTACGTGCCTTCTCAATTTTTGGCTTGTTCACTATAAGTTCAGGCTTTGTATTATTCTTTGTCAGTCGTAAAAACACCAAATCAAATAGATGAAATTTTTAATAATTATCTTAGCAATAACTTCATTATCAGCTTATTCACAGCATGACCAACATTTACAATCCACTCAAAAACAACAAAATGTCTTATCAAAAGGGGTGGACTTTAAATCAAGCTATACTCCCAAAAAAATAGTCTATCATTTATTTGTACGTGATACAATTGTCAATTTTGCTGGAAAAGAAAAAAGAGCCATTGCAGTAAATGGCCAAATTCCCATGCCAACATTAACCTTTACTGAAGGTGATACTGCAGAAATTTATGTGCATAATGAGTTAAAAGAAACTACCTCATTGCATTGGCACGGATTATTTTTGCCTAATAAGGAAGACGGTGTGCCCAATTTAACCCAAATGCCCATTGAGCCACAAACCACTCATATTTACAAATTTCCAATTATACAGCACGGTACCCATTGGTATCATAGTCACAGTGGATTGCAAGAACAAATAGGCATGTATGGCAATTTTGTGATGAACAAAAGGATAGATGATCCACTATTCAGGAAAGGAATAGATGATTTGCCAACCATTCCAATTGTTTTGAGTGAATGGACCAACCTGAAACCCGAAAATGTGCATCGAATGTTACATAATGCTTCTGACTGGTTTGCATTACGAAAAAATGCTGTTCAAAGCTATGGCGAAGCCATAAAAGCGGGTCAATTCAAAACCAAACTGACCAATGAGTGGAAAAGAATGCTAGCTATGGATGTAAGTGACGTGTATTACGACCGTATTTTAATGAATGGAAAGTCGGAATCAGACCTTAATTCTATTCCTACTCCCCTCTCAACTGGAGAGGGGTCGGGGGTGAGGTTTTTAAAAGGGGGCGATCAAGTGAGGCTACGGATTTCAAATGGAGGGGCCTCCTCCTATTTTTGGCTAAAATATGCAGGTGGCAAAATGAAAGTGGTAGCAACTGATGGCAATGATGTTGAGCCATTTGAGGTGGACAGACTTATTATCGCAGTTTCGGAAACTTATGATGTTGTGGTAGAAATTCCCGCAGATAGTACTGCGTATGAATTTTTGGCGACGACCGAGGACCGAACTAACTCAGCTTCAATCTATATTGGCAATGGTATCAAACAATTGATTGATCCTATGCCTCGCCTTAAATATTTTGAAGGGATGGATATGATGAATAGCATGATGAAAATGAATGGGGACTTGGATGATATGGGCATGCAAATGAGTCTGAATCAAATGGATATGAATGTGGTAATGTACCCAGAAATTACTGGCAGCCTTGAATCGTCAGGCGAGGGAATTAAAAAAGCAGAAAAGACAATGGATGGAGAAAAAATGGACCACTCTACTCATAATCAATACAATAGCAATGCTCTTTCTGATATTGTGACTTTAAATTACTCGATGATGAAAAGCCCACAAGTAACAAATTTACCAAAAGCTAATAGCAAGATATTGAAGTTTGAGCTATCAGGCAATATGAACCGATATGTATGGAGCATGGATAATAAGGTGGTTTCTGAAACTGATAAAATTTTAATCAAAAAAGGCGAGAATATACGCATGATCATTTATAATGGCTCAATGATGCGACACCCAATGCACTTACATGGGCACGATTTCAGAGTTTTGAATGGTCAGGGGGATTATGCCCCATTGAAAAATATCATTGATATTATGCCTATGGAAACTGACACCTTAGAATTCAATGCCAATGTGGAAGGAGATTGGTTTTTTCACTGCCATATTTTATACCATATGATGAGTGGCATGGGTAGAGTATTTTCGTATGAAAACCAAGCGGCCAATCCTTTAATTCCCAACCCAAAACTTGCCCAAAGAAAGCTTTTCGCTGATGACCGAAGGGTTCATTTTATGGCCGAAAATGATTTTGCGACCAATGGAAATGATGGAATGTTCATGTTTCAAAATACTCGTTGGAGCATTGGCACCGAATGGCGACTGGGTTATCATGATATGCATGGCTATGAAACTGAAACCCATATTGGGCGTTATATTGGCAAAATGCAATGGTTGATGCCTTTTATTGGTTTCGATTGGCGCTATCGAAAATTGGAAATGGGCGAAGTCGAAAAAAATCTTTTTGGGCAAACCAATACCAAAAATAGTAGGAAACAGATAAGTATTGGTTTAGAATATACCTTACCGCTATTGGTCAAATTTCAATCAGAAATCTATCAGGATGGAAACCTTCGCATACAACTTATGAGAGAAGACATCCCCGTTTCGAAGCGAATAAGAGCCAACTTTATGGTGAATACTGATACCGAATACATGCTGGGCCTTCGATATATCGTGAATAAAAACATGGGTATTGGCACTCATTATGATAGCGATATGGGCTTTGGGGTGGGCATCAATTTCAATTACTGATTTTTTTTCGAAAGTAAACTGTTAAATTGATTTATATTTGATGGCATTTTTAATTGGAATCAATTTTTATGATCATCTGTACAACTATTTCAGAGCTTACTGAACAATTAAATACTCATCGAAGAGGCGGTAAAACAATCGGCTTTGTACCCACAATGGGCGCTTTGCATAATGGACATATCTCATTGATTACGAGAGCATTATCTGAATCAGATATTGTAGTTTGCAGTATTTTTGTAAACCCAACCCAGTTCAACAATCCACACGATTTAGCTATCTATCCACGCACCCTAGAAACCGATTCTGATAGGCTGAATGCAGCTGGCTGCCATTATGTTTTTGCTCCCAATGCTGTTGAAATGTACCCAATACCACACCAAATCAAATTTGATTTTGGAAGTTTGGAACATGTGATGGAGGGCAAATTTAGGCCTGGCCATTTCAATGGAGTGGGACTTGTGGTTTCAAAATTATTCAATATTGTAAAACCTGATATTGCTTTTTTTGGTCAAAAAGATATTCAGCAATGTGCGGTTATTAATCGATTAATTATAGATTTATCCTTTCCAATCAAATTGGTTATTTGCCCGACCGAAAGGGAAAAAGACGGGCTAGCCATGAGTTCGAGGAATAGAAATTTAACTGATGAACAAAGATCGATTGCTCCCAATCTTCATAAAAATATGTTACTCTGTCACCAATTACTAATTGAGGGCGTAGCGATTGACGAGGTAAAAATATTAATGCAAAATGCTCTGAATCAAATAGATGGCATTGAGCTGGAATATTTTGAGATAGTGGATAGAACTAACCTTGAGTCGATTGATGTTTATAAAGAAAATCAATCAGCTATATGCATTGCTGCATTTCTTGGCAAAACCAGACTGATTGATAATTTGTTGATTTAAGAAAGAATAAATAATTACATAAGCGAGACTCCCCGATTAAATTGATTGTTGTTTGATGAAAAAAATCTAAAATCAATAGTCTGAAATCTAAAATCAAGAATCCTTTTGTAAATTTGCAGTCTAAAAAAAATAATTATGCTATTAACTATAATGAAGTCGAAAATTCATCGTGTGAAAATCACTCAGGCGGAATTGAATTATGTGGGTTCAGTTACTATTGACGAAGAATTGATGGAGGCGGCTAATCTGATCGAAAACGAAAAAGTACAAATTGTAAATAATAATAACGGCGAACGATTTGAAACTTATGTGATTCCTGGAGAAAGACATTCGGGAACGGTATGTTTAAACGGTGCTGCCGCTCGCCGTGCCGAGGTCGGCGATATTGTCATTATTATTTCTTATGGCGTAATGACCCAAGAAGAGGCGAAAACTTACAAACCAAAGCTTATTTTTCCAGATTCAAATAATAAATTGGTCTAGAAATATTTCTCAATATTATCATTCGAGAATCATTATTCTTCAAGCCACGAATAAAATATTAAGCCCAAAAAGCTTCTTAAAGCCTTGGGCTTTTAAAATTTTTGCCTCATTTGAAAATTCTAAATAATGCTTAAAAACATATTCAAATATGTTATTTCATTAGGTATTGCAATCGCATTACTTTACTGGACCCTTAAAGATTATGATTTTGCAGAAAATTATCAAAAGCTAAAATCCGCCAATTTATATTGGATTTTGGTATCGGCCATTTTTACGCTAATCGCCCATACAAGTAGAGCCATTAGAAGCAAAATGCTTTTAGAACCTCTTGGGTACAAACCTTCTACACTTAATTCAACTTTGGCAATATTGATGGGCTATTTTGCTAATTATCTTGTACCCAGACTTGGTGAGGTAACCCGATGCACAACTCTTACTACAACCGACAATATTCCATTCGAAAAAACTTTCGGTACAGTAATTACCGAACGAATTATCGATTTCATCTTATTATTTGTTTTATTACTGCTTAATTTTATTTTAGAATTTGATAGGCTTTCTGATTTTTTTCTGGGTTTTTTTAAAGATAAATTTGAAGGTAAGCTTTCAAGTCTAACCCTGCCAATTATAGTAATAATCTGTATTTTGATAGGAGGAGTTATAATTTGGAAGCTGCAAAAAGAAAAAATATTAAATTCACCACTCGTAAAAAAAATCGTGCAATTGGGCTCAGGCTTATTGGAAGGCCTTACAAGTATCAAAAATCTCAAAAATCCAATTGCTTTTATTGGGCATAGTGTATTGATTTGGACCATGTATTATTTAATGGCTTATTGTTTATTTTTTGCATTACCCGAAACCGCCAATTTGGGACTTCTGGCAGGGCTTAGCACATTAGTAATCGGGGCTATAGGCATTGCAGCTCCCACTCCTGGAGGCTTGGGCACTTATCATGCATTAGTAGGTGGCTTGATGGTTTTGTATGGCCTATCGTCCGATTCTGGCAAAACATTAGCCATATTTTTACATGGCTCTCAAATGATAATTACAATCATTTTTGGAATTATTAGCTTTCTAATTTTGTTTATTCTGAAACGCAATAAATTGCCACAATTGAATGACTGAAACTAAAATAGTAGATATTGATACAGCTAAAAAAATCATAACTGGTTGGAAATCAGCTGGTAGTAAGATTGTATTTACAAATGGCTGTTTTGATTTGGTACATTTAGGACATATTGATTATTTGGAAAAAGCAAGAGGTAAAGGTGATAAACTGGTATTAGGTCTTAACACCGATCAATCAGTTAAAAAGCTAAAAGGCGAAAAACGACCATTGGTAAATGAATTTGCCCGTTCAAGAATGATGGCTGCTTTTCAATTTATTGATTTAGTAATTTTGTTTGATGAGCCTACTCCTCAAGAATTAATCGAATCCATTAAACCTGATATTTTGGTAAAGGGCAATGATTATTCAATTGAAAATATTGTAGGGGCAGAATTCGTTTTAAAAAATGGAGGCAAGGTGGAAACAATTGATCTTGTGGAGGGTTTTTCAACTACCAAACTTATTGAAAAAATAATTCAATTACATTGAATTGACTGCAATTTGAATTTAATTAATTTTAACCAAAACAAAACAATAAAAAGATGTTATTCATAGGATTAATCGTAATGGCCGTTTCAGCTTTTGTAAGCTGGAAGTTAAAGTCAAAATTTAGAGAATATTCTCAGGTAGGGCTTTCGTCCAATTTAAGTGGCAAAGAAATCGCTGAAAAAATGTTGAGAGACAATGCTATTTATGATGTAAAAGTAATTCAGGTAGATGGTCAATTGACTGACCACTACAATCCAGCAGACAAAACTGTAAACTTAAGCTATGACGTTTATGCCGGCCGCTCAGTAGCCTCAGCGGCTGTATCCGCTCACGAATGCGGCCATGCTGTACAACATGCGACAGCTTATTCGATGTTGCAATTTCGTAGTTGGATGGTTCCTTTTCTTTCCATAACCTCCAATTACATGCAATGGATTATATTAATTGGTGCCTTTATGGTTTCTTATTCGATTATACCATTGGCCATTGGAGTAGCACTATTTGCATTGACTACCATTTTCAGTTTAATTACTTTACCAGTTGAATATGATGCAAGTAATAGAGCTTTAGCTTGGATTAGAAATCAAAATGTGGTGAATGACCGTGAATTTGATCTTGCAAAAGATGCTTTGAAATGGGCTGCACGCACTTATTTAGTTGCTGCAATTGGCTCAATCGCCCAGTTATTATATTTGTTAAGTATGCTTTCTGGCAGAAGTGACGACTAGATGTAAATATCTTTTTTACATTAGTAAGAAAAATCCCAGACCAAGTTTGGGATTTTTTTATGTTTTTCAAAAATTTTTAGAGTAAAAACCATCAAAAATTCTAATTTTGAATTAGAATACTATTTTTCATTTACATCTCAATTGCCTTATTATTCATCTTAGGCCTTTTATATGCAACTAATTCTTCATCGATTTGACTTGACACTTAGGCACACTTTCACCATCACACATGAAAGTAGGGATATCCAACCCACGCTAATTGTTGAGCTGAGAGATGGAGCCTATTCAGGATTTGGCGAGGCTACCGAAACGCCTTATTACGGAATTACAATTGAAAAATTGGTCAATCAACTGGAAGCTGTAAGGCCTTTTATTGAAGAATATCCATTAGAAAATCCGAAAGATTTTTGGCAAGAAAATACGAGCAAACTACTTGACAGCCACCCATTTGCATTATGTGCATTGGACTGCGCTGCATGGGATCTCTGGGCAAAAAAAAGAGGCCAAAAGCTCTATGAAGCTTGGGGATTAAATCCATCCAAAAATGTAATTACCGACTATACAATTGGAATGGATACCATTGAAAAAATGGTTGAGAAAATGAAAGAGACACCTTTCCCCTTATACAAAATTAAATTAGGAAGTGATCAAGATATTGAAATAGTAACTGAATTAAGGAAACATACGGATGCTGTTTTTAGAGTGGACGCCAATACCGCTTGGTCGGCCAGCCAAACGATAGATTTTGCCCCTAAACTAAAAGAATT
>JAZKGO010000101.1:0-6442 GCA_040385875.1 Bacteroidota bacterium | reverse complement strand
TCTTCAATCCAACGTTCCATTTTCTGCCAATCGGCTTTTACATCTTTGCCCTCAAGCAAGCGTACGGATCCAATTTTAAAAGAACGAGAAGTCTTTTTTTCTAAATTTTGGTATAAATTCAGCTCAGTGCTACCGCCTCCCACATCGATATGGAGGTAGTTTTTTGTGGGGTCTAGCGCCATTACAACCACATTATTAATCAACTCCGCTTCTTTTGAGCCATCAATCACCTGAATGCGCATATCCAGAATACCTTGTATACGATCAATTATTTCATGGGCATTTTTGGCCTCCCTCATGGCTGAAGTAGCACAAATCTGGTATTCTTTTACTTCATGAAGCTCCATTAACAATTTGAACGAATGAAGCATCTTATGGATGCGCACTTCGCCCTCAGGACTGATAAAGCCTCCATTGAAAACCTCCAAACCTAACCTCAACGGAAATCGGATGTACTCCACCTTTTTAAAACTAATTTTACCTTCATCTGTTAAAACCGTCGAAATTTGGAGACGGGCGGCATTGGAGCCTATATCAATAGCAGCTATTTTCATTCAATTGAGATTGCAATATATTAGGGATATAATCTGGTATAAATTCGGATAAATAAACAGAATCAAATTTAGCAATATTATATACTATTTTTAACATAATCAGGCCAGTTTCATAATAAATTTGTATTTTTGTACAATTTTAATAAATCATATTAATACATGAATATCCCATTTGGTGCTCGGTCGGAAGTAATGAAAGCGATGACTGGTTTTGTTGAAGAATCAGTTGAAAAATATTTGAAACCAATTGAGTCCAATTGGCAGCCTTCAGATTTTTTGCCAGATGCAAATAATAGAGAGGAGTTTTTCTCGCAAATCCGTGATATTCAACAAGCTGCAGAAGGGTTGTCGTATGATTTAGTAACCGTTTTAGTGGGGGATACCATTACAGAGGAGGCCTTGCCTACTTATGAGAGTTGGTTAAGCAGGGTTGAGGGTATCCATGAGGAGCCTGAAACCAACCCTTGGAAAACTTGGGTGCGTGGCTGGACAGCTGAAGAAAACCGCCATGGCGACCTGCTGAATAAATATTTGTTTCTTTCTGGTCGTGTAAATATGCGAGAGTTTGAAACTTCTACCCAATTTTTGATTGCCGATGGCTTTGACATCGAAACTGGGCAAGATCCTTACCGAAATTTTGTTTACACCTCTTTTCAAGAGCTGGCAACCAATATTTCTCATAGAAGGGTAGCTACCTTAGCTAAGCAGCAGGGCGATACTTTTTTAAGTAAAATTTGCGGTTTGGTGGCTGCCGATGAAAAGCGCCATGCCAACGCCTATTCGGCATTTATCAAGAAAATTATTGAATTCGATTCTTCAGAGCTTTTGGTGGCTTTTGAAGATATGATGCGTAAAAAAATAGTAATGCCAGCACATTTTTTGCGTGAAACAGGGATGGAAGTGGGCGGTCTCTGGGGCCATTTTACGGACGCTGCTCAACGTATTGGAGTATACACGGCCATTGATTATTCCAATATTTTGCAAGATTTAGTGGTTGAATGGGATTTGGAACACCTTGTGAACCTGAATGAGCAAGGTGAAAAAGCTCGTGATTACCTGGTGAGATTACCCAATCGATTATTGAAAATTGCGGAAAGAATGGGTAATCCTTCCAAAGAGTATGAATTTAAATGGATAGGAGTACAAGTATAACTATCTGAAAATCAATTTATTGTGTGATTTAATTTTAGAAATTCTTCTTGAGTTTCTTAATAGCTATTCAAAATATATTTGGATAGATTGAACCCGATAACTTTCCTGAAATTATATTTTAATAGTTTCAAATATTAATAAACCTAAAAGTACCTACTAAATTCCGAAGGAGATACCTCAATATTTCCCCAAAACTCATTTAGTCTTAAAACCGCTTTCTCTTAATTTATCGAAAAGGTTATTGACTTTCATCAAGTTTTCCGCCCCATTTTGGGCAAAATACCAAAAAGTTTCCAACTCACCCCTGTGCATGGAAGCGTTCATATCCCCTGATTGCGATTTATGGCAGGATTTTACCCAGTCGGCCACAATCATATAACTGTGCTGGTTTCGTTCTCCAAAGCCAAATGACCTATCAAAATAATTCACAGGAGCAGTAGCCAAAATTTTGGTTTCTGGATAGCCCTCCAACTCAGAATAATTGAAAGTATAGGCTTTGTTTAATGCTCTTCCTCCTAATACAATTGGCTTATTTTTAGCACGTTGAGCTGCTCGCAACGCTAATAATGTAGCCGTTTTATGATGTGCATGTTGGCCAGCATCTGGTACTAAACAAAATATATAATCATACTTATTCTGTTCAATTAATTGGTCTAATTTTTCATTGCAATAATTGATATCCCATCTTTTTCCTTCTATAAAAGGCTTTGGATCTAGTTGATAAAAATCATCAATTTGGTCTAAAAAATAGAAGTTTCGAATACCTATAATCTCTCCTGAGCACATAATTTCTTTCTTACGAATCATGGGTAAGTATTTTCGACCCGTAGTAGAATCTGTCAGATTTTTATCATAAAAAGTGGAGGCCACCAAACCATTATAGCCTCCAGAACCATCGGTAATGAGAGCCAGATCAACCATACCTTTTAGCTCGTGGGTGATTTTGAAAACCGTAACCGGAAACATTGTTTCGTCATCGGGGTGAGCTGTTACAATCAATACTCTTGGTTCATTATTTTGGCCCCAAATATTGAATGTAATCCCTATTAACAAGACAACTGTTTTCATATGTAAAAAAACCTACAAAGGCTAGAATTTACTGTTTATAGATTACTCCATCTTTCATTACAAAGCTCACTTTCATCATTGCTTTGGGATCAGCAATTGGGTCGGAGTCTACAGCAATGATATCGGCTAATTTCCCTTTTTCGATTGAGCCAATCTCATTTTTCATATCCAAAATATCAGCGTTACCGATTGTGGCCACTTTTAAGCATTCCATCATGGGCATGCCACCTTCCACCATGTATTCAAATTCCTTGGCATTGTAGCCATGTGGATATACACCTCCGTCTGTTCCAAAGCCAATTTTAACACCGGCTTTATACGCTCGGCCAAATGCAGCTTGAATTTGTGTGCCAATTTCTAAAGCTTTTGCCGCTACAAATGGATGATAATAACCTGGCACTTTTGCTGAATCGGCAGCGGTGCGACCAGCAATTATGGTTGGGATTAAATAAGCACCTTTTTCTTTAAACAATGCGATGCACTCATCATCTAATAGAGAGCCGTGCTCAATAGTGGTCACACCTGCACGTAAGGCACGCTTCATGCCCTCGGCTCCATGTGCATGAGCGGCTACTTTAAAACCATAGTCTTTGGCAGTAGCAATAATTGCTTCTAATTCATCTGCTTGAAACTGAGGGCCTTTACCATTTTTTGCAATACTCAAAACCCCACCAGTTGCGGTGATTTTTATCCAATCGGCACCATCTTTATATCGCTGACGAATGGCTTTTCGAGCATCATCAGGGCTGTTGATTACGCCCGTCATATTATTAGGGTCAACGTGTAGGTCTTCATTTAGGCCGTTAGATGGGTCTCCGTGGCCGCCTGTCGTAGCGATTGTTCTGCCTGAAGTGAGTATTCGGGGCCCAGCAACTGTTCCTCTGTTAATGGCATTGCGTAAAGCAATATTTGCACCTGAGCCACCCAAATCACGCACAGTTGTGAAGCCAGCCATCATGGTTATTCTTGCATATTTTTCGGCTTCAAAGGCGTTGTCAGCCATATTGTTGGCAATTCGTTTTTGAAATTGGTCTTTGGAAGTTTGGCTTTCTAAATGTACGTGCATGTCTATCAGCCCTGGCATGATGGTTTTTGATTTCAAATCAACCGTTTTATCACCAGCTGCCGCTCTTAAATAACCTTTTTGAATGTCGACAATTTTGTTTTTTTCTATCACAACTGACATTTCTTTTTGGCTGCCGTTGGATGCCATATCCATCAAAGTGCCACAGTGAAGAATAGTTTTTTGGGAAAAAGTTAGGTGAGAAATTAGACAATAGACAATAGACAAGAGAATAGTTTTTTTCATTTGAGAAAAATGTTAGTTGATGAATTAGGAATGATTTTGGGGTAAAAAATATTCATCTAAGATAAATAAAAAAGCGTAATAATTACCATACGAATCCGAACAATTTGTTTCATTTCCGAACAGTATATTTTTGCTATTCTATTGTAATATATTGAATTTCAGTGTATTAATAAATTGGCATAACATATGAATTCTAATAATTAATTACGCTTTGTAACCTTTTTAGAACATGCAGGTTTTCACAAATAATTGAATTATCTATTTTGTAAATTATTTAACAGTTAAGGGAAAAATGAAAAATCTATTATTTACTATTATTCTGCCATTTGTTATTTTCATTGATTTATCTGCTCAATCCATTTCGGGCATTATTACAGACAATAAGGGCGAAAAAATTGAATTTCTGAGTGTTTTATTATTAAAAGCTAAAGATTCAAGCTTTGTAAAAGGGGCAGTTACCGATGTGCAAGGTAGATATGAAATGAAAGGCATTATTGCAGATCGCTATTTTATTTCTGCCAGTGGTGTTGGTTTTGCCAAAACAACTTCACCAATTTTTGATTATAAGCTTGATAGTCATGTAGTGGAGGCGATTTCCCTAAAAAATGTTGATACAAATTTGGAAGCCGTAACGGTTACAGCCACAAAACCAATGATTGAAGTGCAAGCCGATAAGCTAATTGTAAACGTGGAAGGAAGTATCAATTCAACCGGGCTTACTGCTTTGGAATTATTGCAAAAATCGCCAGGAGTGCAGGTAGATTCTGACGATAATGTAGTGATTGAGGGAAAACAAGGCGTTAGAATTTATATTGATGGCAAACCTTCGCCACTTTCGGGAAGGGATTTGGCCTCAGTTTTAAAAACTATGCAATCGTCTGATATTGAGGCAATTGAAATTATTACCAATCCATCAGCCAAATACGATGCAGCGGGTAATGTGGGAATTATCAATATTCGCCTCAAAAAAAATAAGAAATTTGGAACAAACGGTAGTGTGAATATAAACCCTGTTTTGGGCGTGCTTACTTTTGAACCCTATCGCAATTCTGCCCCTAAAATTGATTTTTCTGGCAATTTAAATTATCGTGACAAAAAATGGAATTTATTTGGAAAATACGGCCTTGGGCAAGGTATTTACCGTAATTTCAGAACAAATGATAAAATATTAAATGGAACTTCCTTTAATAATTCGATTCAAGGGGAATTTCATAACAAATATCAAAATTTTAAAGGTGGAGCAGATTATTCGTTGGATGATAAAAATACGATTGGGTTTGTTGTAAATGGCAACTTTAGCAACAACAATTTTATTTCAAAAAGTAAAACTTTAATAGGGAAATCAAGTGAAGCGGTTTTGGATTCTGCAATATTAGCCTCTACCTCAAGATCGCCAGGTACCGGAACCAATTTAAATTATAATTTAAACTACAGGTTTGCTGATACTAAAGAGCATGAATTTACTTTGGATGCGGATTATGGCACTTATCGTGGCAGAACAAATTTATTCCAACCGAATTTATACACATTCAGAGATTCGAATACATTGCCTATTATTAGAGATTACCAGCAATCAACCCCTACAGATATTACTATAATTTCATTCAAAGCTGATTACGAACAGCCTTTTTATAAAGGTAAACTAGGCTATGGTATTAAAGCATCAAATGTAAAATCAAATAATGTTTTGGATGCTTATATTCTTAATGATGGCATCCCTGATCGTGATATTGACAAAAGCAATACTTTTACTTATTCTGAAAAAGTGTTTGCCAGTTATATTAATTACAACAAAAATTTTGGAAAAAAATGGAGCTTGCAATCGGGAATTCGTGCAGAACAAACCCTTTCTCATGGAAATTTGGTGAGTTTCAAAGAAAATGCACTTGATAAAGTGGATAGATCTTACTTGAATTTTTTCCCAAGTTTTGCCTTAACTAATAATGTTTCAAAAGATCTTTCTTTTAATTTAAACTACAGCCGACGGATAAATAGGCCTAGCTATCAAGATTTGAACCCGTTTGAATATCGTATCGATGAGCTAAGCTATTACAAAGGAAATGCATTTATAAAACCACGCTATACCGATAGAATAAAACTTTCAAATACTTTCAAATCGGTTTTAACTACCTCATTGTCATACTACTATACCACTGATGATTATAATAATATTTCAAGAATCGATGGCAATATTATTTACAATACCACCGAAAATTTTTCTAATTCAAAAGGATTGAGTTTGAATATATCGTTAAATACTTCAATCGCAAAATGGTGGGAAATCAATTATAATTATTTCTTTCAAAAAAGCTCAATATTTGGCAAATTCAAAGGGGAAGGTGATTATAACGTAGCCAAT
>JAZKGO010000100.1:0-4227 GCA_040385875.1 Bacteroidota bacterium | reverse complement strand
TATTCTGATTCGATTGGCTCTTTTACTTTACAAATCATTTCAGCAATCTGATAAACCTCTTCGATGGTGTTCAAAATAACAGCACCAATTGAGGTATAATCCTCATCAGAAAAGCCAGAACCAAAGCCTGCATTGGTTTGTACATATACTTGATGTCCATTCTTTCGAAACTCGGCCACTCCAGCGGGTGTTAATGCCACTCGGTTTTCATTGTTCTTGATTTCTTTTGGGACACCAATAATCATAATAATGACTGCTTTTAAATTTGTACGACAAAAGTACTATTTTAGAAATATTTTTTATAATTTTAAAATATTTCAGTATTTATACTACTAAAATCAATAAAATAAAGAATTTATTTCTATAATTTTGAAAAAAATCACTTCCTTTTAGAAATAATTTCGGTACACCATGGAACGATTAGACAAAACAGATTTTAAAATATTGCAACTTTTGCAAGAAAATTCAAATTATACGATTAAGGAAATAGCAAAGGCGACTAATTTATCCATTACTCCTATTCATGAGCGAATCAAAAGATTGGAAAATGAAAAAATAATTGAAAAATATACCGCCATTTTGAATAAAAAAATGATTGGGAAATGGCTTCAGGTACATTGTCAAGTCACCTTAGACAAACAAACCCAACAAAATTTTACAGAGTTTGAAATGGCGATTCGGAATTTTTCGGAGGTGGTGGAGTGCAGTGTAGTTTCGGGAGGTTTTGATTACCTGCTGAAAGTATTAGTTGAAGATATGGATCAATACAATCTTTTTTATCAAAGCAAACTCGCTGTAATTGAGAGTGTTGCGCATATCAATAGTTTTTTTGTAATGAAAGAAGTTAAAAATTTAGTGGAACTACCCCTCAATCGGTGGATAGGGTAATCACCTCGCCATGTGTACTTTTAATGATTAAATTAAGAGCAGGCTTACTCATCCTAAAGCCAATGGCGGCCAATTCTGATAACCATTTATCCCCAAATAGTTTTTGAACCATGCGCCCAATCCACAGCCGTCTTTCAAAAGCATTGTTCCAGTTAATTATGTATTCAGCTTCTGATTTTCCTCTAGAATATTCTCCTTTTAACTGTTTGATAATCAGCTCAGAACAAATTTTTGCAGCATGAATAGACATCGCCATACCATTCCCACATAAAGGGGTGATGAGCCCTGCAGTATCTCCTACCATAAATATATGATTTTCAATTGGCGACTTCTTAGCAAATGATATCTCATTGATAATTAGTGGTTTATCATATAAAAATTCTGAATTTTCAAAAATATATTTCAAATGAGGGTTTTGCATCAAAACCCTTTTTTCCATTTCAGGTATCGAGCCATACTCTTTCAAATTTGATCTTGCACTCAAATAACAAAGACAATATTTATCCTCTTCAATCGCAGAAATGCCACAATATCCATCCTGGAAATTATGCAAAGCAATCAAATTTTGAGGGAAATCAGTTTTTATATGATATTTCACCCCAATATAGGGCGACTTTTTTTTCAAAAATGGGCGGTCAAAAGTCGAATCTAACTTGGCCCTTTTCCCATAGGCCCCTATCACATTTTTAGATATATAATTCTGATTATCTGATGTTTGCACTTCAAATACCCCCTCATTGAAAACTACATTTTCGACCGATTTCCCTAAAATGAATTGAACCCCTAGCTTTTCAGAAAGTTGAAAAAGTGCCTCATCTAATTTATATCTACTAATACCAAAACCACCCAAATCGAGTTGAGTGTTAAGCACCCTACCTGATGGGGAAGTGAATCTGAAATATTCAATATTTTTTACCCCTAACTCATTCAAATCAAGACCTAATGAAGTCAAAAAAGGTCGCACTTCGTTCGATACATATTCGCCACAAACTTTATGAAGGGGATAAGATTTCTTTTCAATCACGGTAACATTTAATCCCGATTTCGAGAGTATTATCGAGGATACCAAACCTCCTAAGCCCCCTCCTACTATAATTACATCCTGCATTTTGAGTATTTTTGCATAAATGTAATTCAAAAAGAAAGCTACTCCCAAAATTATGAATCAAATCATTTATCATATCACAGATAAAAAATATTTTGAGGCACAACTAATAAGCAGTCAATATATTTCGCCAACTTTTTTACAGGAAAAATTTATTCACTTATCTACTGAAAGTCAAGTAAATAACACATTGCAGAATTACTATTTAGGCATTGAAAATCTAATTCTTTTGCATATTGATTCAAAAAAATTGGGTTCAAATTTAAAATACGAACAAGCTTCAAATGGAGAATATTTTCCTCATTGCTATGCACCTATTTCGATCAAAGCAATATTAAAGATAGAAAAATTAAATACACCTCAATTGGGAATTGCCACTTGGAATTATTAATTTGTAATATGAATAATATCTTAATCGAAATAATCGGGTGGACGGGTTCAGTCCTCATTGTTGGGGCGTATGTACTCAATTTAAAAGGTAAAATTGAAGCTTCCAGCCAATACTATATATGGCCCAATATAATTGGAGCGGTCTTTTTTGCTATCAATTCATTCTCACACGGAGCTATGCCGTCTGTAGTGGTGAATATTATTTGGATTGGTTTTGCAATAGAATCACTCGTTAAAATAAAGAGGGCTGTTAAATAGTTCATTTAAAAACCAATAAACAAATGCTGAAATATATAGATTTGAGCCATACAATCGAAGACGGGGTCACTTCATATAAAGGACTACCCGCTCCCATCATTTGTGATTATTTCAGCAGAGAGGAGTCCAAAGCTTTTTATGAAGAAGGCACCACTTTTCAGATTGGCAAAATAGAAATGGTTTCAAATACGGGCACCTATTTGGATACCCCTTTCCATAGATTTGAAAATGGTCATGATTTATCCGAAATATTAATTACTCAAACTGCTGATATTGAAGGGCTTGTAATAAAAGTACCATTTATTGAAACCTTAAGTATTGGCCCTGAATATTTTGCAGGGCTTGATTTGGAAAATAAAGCTATTTTGGTGCATACTGGATGGGCACAGCATTGGAAAACTGATGCCTATTATGTTGGGAACCCATTTCTCACAAAAGAAGCAGCTGAATATTTGGTTTCCCAAAAGGTGAAATTAGTAGGAATCGATTCTCATAATATCGATGACACTTCAGGCAAAAGTAGACCAGTACACACTATATTATTGAAAAATGAAATATTGATAGTCGAACACCTTTGTAATTTAGAGGCAATCCCAGCAAATATATCCTTCAAATTTTCAGCCACCCCGCCCAAAGTAAAAGGCATGGGTACGTTTCCAGTTCGGGCTTTTGTGAGTTACAGAGCTTAATTTTTTCTTATTATTTTTTTGGTCTATGAAATTTTTCCTGATACTTAGCTTATTTCTAGTTTCAATTTCTGCTTTCAGTCAACCAAAAATTGACATAATTTCTGAAACTAAAGGATTATCAATCAGAGGATTATCTGTTGTTGACAATCAAATTTTCTGGGTTTCTGGAACGAACGGAACTGTTGGCAAATCAATAGATGGAGGAGCCACCATTGAATGGTTCACCGTAAAGGGATTTGAAAAATCCGATTTTAGAGACATTGAAGCTTTTGATAAAAATACAGCCACGATTCTGTCAATTGGCGAGCCTGCCTATTTATTAAAGACTTTGAATGGGGGTAAAAACTGGAAAATAGTGTATGAAAATCACAAAAAAAGGATGTTTTTAGATGCGATGAGTTTTTATCATAATCAAAAGGGAATAGTAATTGGCGATGCTATTGAGGGCAAAATATTTTTAGCAGTTAGCAATGACAGCGGAAGTTCTTGGACTGAAAAATTAGATAGCCCAATTGCTAAAGGTCAGGAAGGATGTTTTGCAAGTAGTGGGACCAATATATTGATCCGAAAAAACGATTATTATTTCGTTACTGGAGGTAAAAACTCTAGGTTTTTTAAGAATGAAAAAGCTTCAGAAATACCCATCATTCAGGGAAAGGAAAGCACTGGAGCCAATTCTATAGCCATTTCAAAAAATGGTAAAAATATAATTATTGTTGGAGGCGATTTTAATCAGAAAAATGAATCATTAGACAATTGTCTAATTAGTAAAAATGGAGGCAAATCATTTTCAAAATCTGTCAAAAATCCCACTGGCTACAGAAGTTGTGTTGAGTTTATCAACCGCAAAACCGCCATTTCATGCGGATTGAATGGGGTAGATATAAGTTTTGACAA
>JAZKGO010000099.1:0-4654 GCA_040385875.1 Bacteroidota bacterium | reverse complement strand
ACTCCTTAAAACCAATCCCTAACAGCTTTAAAATTTTTTTGATCTTTTTTTGAAATAAAAAAATATAACTATACCAATATTAGAAAAATGAAATAAAATAAAGAAATAAGCTAAATCTGATTTCTACTTACAAATTACTTATTTTGATAAATAAGTATTGATATAACATTTCCACTATAAGAGAATTAAGAGATAATAATTAAATGATACTTTTTCCCTTTACTAATGAGTAAATATTTATTATTTAAGAGATTCAAGGATTGAAGATTAGTCGATTCGTTTACTTTTATTTTATTAATAGAAATGGAGTTGGCCTGCGTGGCTCTTTTTACTTCGGATTTAGATGCAAAAATTTCGAAGTTGGTGCTAGAAGACAATAAATCGGTTATTGAATTACAATTATTAAATTCATCATAAGTGATATTAGTTTGAGGTATTCCAAGAAATATGTCCTCAATTTCACTATTACTCATAAAAGAAAGAGTGTCGATAGTTGCTTTGCCGAATAATACTTCCGATGCCTGTATAGCTTTATTATACTCTAATTCGGAATGAACTCTAATTGTTACCTCTTTTGCTAATGCTTTCTGCATAAACCTTAAATGAGGTGCTTCAGCATGCTGTTTTTCGATTGACTCAATTTCATTCTTATCATGCAGTGTAAAAACCCTTAAAAGCCTAGGGCAATCAGCATCGGCAATATTTAACCAAAATTGATAAAACTGATAGGGACTAGTCATTTTAGGGTCGAGCCATACATTACCAGATTCTGATTTACCAAATTTGGTTCCATCAGACTTAGTTACAAGTGGAGTAGTGAGTGCAAAGGCTTTATGAGCCATCTCTTCAGCGCCACCCTCCTTTCTTCGAATGATTTCAGTACCTGTTGTAATATTGCCCCATTGGTCAGACCCTCCCATTTGAAGCCGAACATTTTTGTTTTTATATAACCAATAAAAATCATACCCTTGAAGTAACTGATAGGAGAATTCAGTAAATGAAATACCAGATTCAAGTCGACTTTGGACAGAATCTTTTGCAATCATATAATTAATAGATAGAAATTTACCAGCTTCTCTCAAAAAACCTAGAAAAGTAAAGTCTTTAAACCAATCATAATTATTGACTAATTCGGCAGAATTAATACCTGAGCTGAAATCCAAAAATTTAGTTAGCTGGGTTTTAATTGCTTCCTGATTAAATCTTAATTTTTCCTCCGACAAAAATTCTCTTTCTGCGGACTTTCCTGATGGATCACCAATCATGCCAGTTGCGCCCCCTACCAATGCAATGGGTTTATGTCCAGCTAATTGAAAGTGTTTTAATAGCATAATTGTGGCTAAATTACCAATATGTAGCGACGCTGCTGTAGGGTCGAAACCGATATAAGCTGCTGTTGATTCCTTCAATAATTGTTCCTCAGTGCCTGGAGTCATATCTTGGAGCATTCCTCTCCAGCGCAATTCATTTACGAAATTTTTCAAATTGAAATTATTATGAGTTAATATTAATCCTACAAAATTAATTGTAGTCTTTTGAATTGTAATATTTTATTGATTGAATATATTCATGGGATTAATAGGGATGAGTCGCCATAACTTAAAAAGCGATAATCATTTTCTAGGGCAAAATTGTATACTCTTTTCCAATCTTCGCCAATTAAAGCGGATATAAGCAATAAAAGCGTGCTTTTAGGTTGGTGAAAATTTGTAATGAGTGCTTTACAAAGCCGAAATTGATAGCTTGGTATAATCAAAATTTCTGTTTCGCCAACAATCTGATTTAATTTGTTGCGTTTCATAAAGTCTACAACTAAATTCAAAGATTTGGTTGGTGAAAGTTCTGTTAATGTTTGATATGGAAATAACTTCTCAATGAAAAAAATGGGGTTATTGTCGGTATTATTATTAATTAGGTGAAGTTTCACTCCAAACCAGTATAAACTTTCCAATGCCCGCATCGATGTAGTGCCGACCGGAATGATATTTTCTACATGATCCAGTAACTCTTCAATAGAATTTAAAGAAAAAATAATTTGCTCGTTGTGCATATTATGGTTAATTACATTTTCCTCCTTAATAGGTAGAAAAGTGCCTGCTCCCACATGCAAAGTCACAAATTGGCAAGTAAAATTAGATTTTTGAAGATTCTTAAATATTCTTTCAGTGAAATGTAAACCAGCCGTTGGAGCAGCTACCGCTCCATTATTTTTTGAATAAACAGTCTGATAGTTTTGGATATCAGAATATTCAACATTTCTATTTAGATAGGGGGGAAGTGGGATTTGTCCAAAAATTTCGATTAATTCATTAAATGAAATTGATTTTTGGTCATTAACCCACTCAAACTTTACGATATTATTTTCATAATTTGCGAAGCTAACAGAAACTTCCGTTTTTGAATTGTCAATTTCTATGGTCTTAGATAAAGCCTCTTCTTTTTTCCATTTCTTCTTATTGCCAATTATACATGACCATTGACTATTGGATGTCGATTGAAAAGCATGATTATAATCTGAATCATAGGGTTTTAAGAGTAAAATTTCAATGAGGGCTCCATTTTTATTCTCAAAAAATATTCTGGCAGGAATTACTTTGGTATCATTGAAAACCAAATGAGCATTTTTGGGTAAATAATCGGTTATTTTGCTGAAGTTAGAATTGGTAATTTTACCTTTATCATAAACCAGCAGCTTTGATGAATCTCTCTCTTGAAGAGGAAATTTGGCAATTCGATAATCGGGAAGGTGATAATCGAATTGAGATAAATTCAATGTATTAGGAAAACTCATAACTCTTCACTTACAGAAGACTTCGAAAGAAAAATTTTCGCAAATGGATAAATGAGAAGTATCAAGAAGCAAGAAAATGCAAGTTTAGAAAACCAATTGAACTCACCAATTGATGAATTGTATTCAGTGCTGTTTAATTTACCCAAAATTAATAATGATAATAAAATCAAAATATTTAGAAAGGAAATAATTAAATTAATCCAATTTTCGAAATTATGTTGATAGAAATGCAAATTGAAAGTCTTCCCAAAATAATCTCCCAAAGAGGATAATTTTTCAATTTTAAACTTCTTGAATAGGTGAATTAATACAGGTATTATGATATTAACCACTATTAATAGCGTTGCTATTAAATAAAAGAATTGATCTTTAGGCAAAAAGCCTGCCGCTTGGCTTTTAGTATTGTAAAAAACAGCCACCATATCTGGAAGGGCAAAGTATTTTAAAAACAGGAAAATTATAGCTGCAATTAGTGTTAAGAATCTGCAAGTTTTGAAAACAAAGTATTCGATTGTCATTGGAATAATACAATTATTTTTTTGTAAAAATCTTCACAAAATTAGGTAATTAGATTTAGAATTATGTTTAAATTGGTTTATAATTTTAAGAAAATGGCAATATTAGTGGGAAATTTATATAGAAAAATTTACATTTGCAGTTGATAAAATATTACTTAATTTATATTTTTGGTAATATTTCAAGAAAAAACAAAACAATTTAACGAGTTTTGAAAATATATACAAAAACGGGTGATCTTGGAAGTACCTCCTTGCTTTATGGCAAGAGGGTTTCGAAGGCCGATTTACGTATAGAAAGCTATGGTACTGTTGATGAACTGAATGCGAATATTGGTTTATTGCGTGACAATGAGTTAAATGAAGGAATAAGGTCATTTTTGAAAGCAATTCAGGATGACTTGTTTGTAATTGGTTCAAATTTGGCTAGTGAAAAGGAAAGTGAAAGCTTGCCAAAAATTGCACAAAGTGACATCTTAAAATTGGAATTAGAGATGGATATAATGACAGGCCAACTACCTGAATTAAAGCATTTTATTATTCCAGGTGGTCATAAAAACGTATCTATTTGCCATATTTGTAGAACCGTTTGCCGAAGGGCAGAAAGATCGGTGGTGAGTTTGGCAATAGACGAAATGGTGGATAAAAACATAATAGTCTATTTGAATAGGTTATCTGATTATTTCTTCGTTTTAGCCAGAATGATTGGCAAGGAATTGAAAATTGAAGAAATAAAGTGGGAAGCAAAAAAATAAAGTAAAACAATTTTCTAATTAAAATTTAATATTTATGACTGACACGATTAACATCGAAATCCAAAAGGTAGCAGAATCAAGATTAGCAACAGTAGATTTTTCAAATCTGCCGTTCGGAAGAATTTTCGCTGACCATATGTTCGTAGCCGAATATCAGGATGGAGAATGGGTCAGCACAAAAATTGAGCCTTATGGGTCAATTAGTTATTCTCCTGCGATGATGAGCTTGCATTATGGTCAAGCAATATTTGAAGGTATGAAAGCTTATAAAACCAAAGATGGTGAAATTACCGTTTTCAGACCTTTGGAAAACTTGAAGCGCCTCAATAAGTCGGCTTTGAGGATGTGTATGCCAGAAGTTCCAGAGGAAATTTTCATGGAAGGGTTGACAAGTCTGCTGAAATTAGACAATAAATGGATTCCAACAGCGGCTGGATGCTCTATGTATATTAGACCCTTCATGTTTTCAACTGACGAGTTTGTAGGTGTATCCCCTTCAAAAAGTTATAAGTTTATCATTTTCAATTGCCCCGTAGGTGCTTATTACAGTAAGCCTTTGAAGGTGCGTGTGGAAACCAAATACATTCGTGCAG
>JAZKGO010000098.1:41875-44795 GCA_040385875.1 Bacteroidota bacterium | reverse complement strand
GCCTCATCAGGCGAAACAACCAATTGAAATTGATTGATTCTATCCTCTTTTTTGAACGATTTTTGATGGTAGGCTGGTGCTATATTTTTGAATTTTGGGAAAAGCCAAATCTGAAATAATTTAACTTCCTCTCTCGTATTTGCATTCATTTCTGAGTGGTAAATACCCGTACCCGCCGACATATGCTGCACATCACCAGCATAAATCACTTCGCTATTTCCCTCAGAATCAGAGTGTTTTAAGGCGCCAGAAAGTGGTATCGTTACAATTTCCATATTGTCATGTGGATGTTTGCTGAAACCCATTCCGCCCGCTACAGTGTCATCATTCAATACTCTCAGAGCCCCAAAATGCACTTTTTTAGGATCGTAATAACTTCCAAAACTAAAAGTATGGTTGGCTTTCAACCATCCGTGATTGGCAAAGCCTCTTTCCGATGCGGGGAATAATATCGTTTTCATAATATGTGTTTTTACATTTAATGTTAAAACATTACAATCAATCGTTTTGGTTCAATTTGCTCAAATAAATTAATTAGCTAAAACAAATCGAACAGAAGCCCAATTATTCTTCGACTTCTCGGCCACTTTTTCCAAACCAAATTCTGCAAATTTTGCTTCAATGTCGGCTTGGTCGGATGTGTAAAATCCAGAAATTATAATTGCTCCTCCTGGCTTTAAGTAATTGATATACTGATTAATATCTCTCAAAAGTATATTTCGATTGATATTAGCCAAAATAATATCGTATTGCTTCAGTGGTTCATTTTCAATTGTTCCTTGACGAACAGCAATATGCTTACAATTATTCAATTCCGCATTTTCACGGGAATTTTCGGCTGCCCACTCTTCAATATCAAATGCAGAAAGTTCGGTTGCTCCCAATTTTTCAGCCAAAATAGCTAAAATACCCGTCCCGCAACCGATGTCAAGAACGGACAAATTTTTATGTGAAATCTCCAGTTGATGAGCCATTACCATCGAGGTCGTTTCATGGTGGCCCGTTCCGAAGCTCATTTTGGGGTTAATTACTATGTCATAAACCACTTTTGGATCTGGCTCGTGGAAGCTCGCTCGCACGACAACCTGCTCTCCTATTCTTATGGGTGGGTAGTTAGCCTCCCATTCGGCATTCCAATTTTGCTTTTCTATTGTATTGATCGAATAGCTAAACGCAAAAAAATCACGATAGCGATTCAAAATCTCATCCAAACTGTCTTGAACAAATTGATCCTCAGGAATATAGGCATTCAAACCATCCACTTCCTCGGTAAAAGTTTCAAAACCAATTTCACCCAACTCAGCCATCAATATTTCTGAAAAATCTGAATCTGTAATTACTTTAAGTTCGATATAACTCATTGTTTGGTTATTGGTTTATTTGGTAAATGGTTATTGGTTACTTCAAACGGCGGTTTCTTGCCACACAAATAACCAATAACAAATAACTAATTTACTATTTCACAGGAACCCAAATCTGCTCTTCGGAATTTTCACTTCCTTGTTTATATTTTTCGCCGAGCAAATCAAAATGGGGTCGATTATCTAAGATATAACCTGATTTTGGCAACCAAACTCCATAAATATATTGATAAATTTCAGACGATAAACCTTTATGCTCAAAAACTGCATATTTACCCCCCGATAAAACCAGTTTTTCAAACCCTACTGGAACAAAATCAAAGCTTTCAACTTCTACCGCTGCCCATTTTTCAAAAATTGTATTGGGATTAAAATTTTGAAAATACAAAGGGCTATCATAGAATTGTATTGAATACCGATTAGGCCCAACAGCATTTTTGATTTCATTTCTCGCTACCATAAAACTTTTCCAAAGCTCGCCCGTTCGATTATTGGCAAAAGACATAGAAAGGCGTTTGCCGACTAGGTTTTTTTTGGGAAAAAATTTAATATTCGGAACCATTGATTAAATTATTAACTGCAAAAAGAGGCATGATTTTCACTTTTTCAATTTCCGAAAAATTTTCCAATGACAAGCGAACGCCTTGGGTAATTTTTTTTTCTTCTAAAAAAATATAAAGGCTTTGCATTGAGCCTTTTGTGCCTGATTTTACCTCAATCGGTATAATTTGTTCTTGCTTTTGAATAACGTAATCTACTACGGCTTGACTGTTTTTAGCTTCTCGCTGCCAATAAAACAAATCCTTTTTTTCGTAAGGTGAAAGATTTTTTAGCAATTCCAAGCCTACAAAAAGTTCAGCAATATGGCCTTTATTGATGATATTAAAATCGTCTTCAATCAATAATTTGGCAATGTTTAGACCCAAAATTCTTTGTAAAATGCCTGTATCGAAAATTAAATATTTGCGTATTTTGGCATTGATTTCTGCACCTAATGGAATGCCATTTCCAGCAGAATGAGTAACATCATAAACCAATCCTGCCATTTTTAGCAACTCCAAAGCCTCTTTTATTTGCAAATTATTTAAAGTAGCGTGGTCGTAAGAATAGGTGAATTTTCGACCAACTTGCTGTACCACAGCATTAAAAACCTCCTTAATTCTGGCGGATGGCACACGGCTTTTGTACTTGGTGAAATCCGCCTCTATCGATATAACAAGATCGTCTAGTACTCTTTGCACTTCCAATAAATTGCCATTAGTGATATATGAACTAACGGCCTCTGGCATTCCGCCAATTATCAAGAATTTTTTGAGGTAATTTTTTAACTTTTCATGGAAAATTTCTGGTAATGGTTTTTGGGTATTAGCTTTTTTCAAAAGCTCAATAAGAGGTTTTTCATTGCTGGCGCTCAAAAATTCATTAAACGAAATCGGATACATAAATAAAGATCGAATTCGCCCAACACCAAATGAAGGAATTTCAGACAAAGCAAATTCCAACAATGATCCCGCAGCAATTACGTGCAGGTTTGACATTTTTTCATAAAAATATCTTAA
>JAZKGO010000098.1:37667-41775 GCA_040385875.1 Bacteroidota bacterium | reverse complement strand
ACATGCGAGCCTTTCAAATCATAATTGTCGTTGGGGCCATACAAATTAGTGGGCATCACCGATACAAAATTACAGCCATATTGTGCTCTATATGCCTCGCAAAGCTTAATACCAGCAATTTTAGCAATGGCGTAGGGCTCATTTGTCTGTTCCAAAAGGCCAGTCAATAGTGCATCTTCAGTCAATGGCTGCGGTGCCATTTTGGGATAGATACAAGAGGAGCCCAAAAACATCAGTTTTGTGACTTTATTTTCAAAAGCAGAGTGGATTACATTGTTTTGAATCATTAAGTTCTCGTACAAAAAATCGGCCCTGAAAGTGTTATTAGCCACTATACCGCCTACTTTTGCAGCAGCCAAAAAAACATATTCTGGTTGAGTTTCGGCAAAAAAGGAAGCTACTGCCACTTGATTTCGCAGATCTAATTCTGCAGAGGTTTTTAAAATGAAGTTATGATAACCTTCTGATTCTAAACGTCTTAAAATTGCCGACCCCACCATCCCTCGGTGGCCAGCTATGTAAATCTTTGAATTTTTTTCCAAAATAAATTTATAGTATTTTCGTTGCAAATTTACGACTAAGATTTAATAAAACAGCCGAAAAATGCTTTCAATGTATTTTAAACCTATTTTCACACTTTTTGTTATTGGATATTTATCGCAAACCATTTATTCTCAAGTGGTTGATTCTAGTCTTTTTTCTACGGATAAAAAGCCACTTTTAGATCCAGCAGCAAAAAAAGGTGGATTGTTGGGAGGGCGAATTTCGACTTCGGGTGTGCCTGATGTAAAAGAAACCAAAGAAAAAGTAGACAAATTTAAATCGGAAACTTTACCAGATTTAGGTCTGAAAGTAAAACAGGCAAAAGCTACCGCAAAGGAATTTCTCAAAAACAAAAATGAGTATGAGGGGCTAAAAATGGAAAAGCGCATCGCTACTTTTGGTAACGGTAATCGCCAAACCACCGAGGAATTTTATGTACTCAAAGACGATGCAGAAATCTCCATGTACTTTAGAGAAATCAGGTGGTACGATTATCAAATGCAACGAACCAGCACCAATCAAGTGAAAGATCTGTCGGAAGTAGCCATATTACACGGCCCTTATAAAAGATACGTGGCAGAAGAATTAGTGGAAGAAGGCTTCTATTATTTAGGAACTAAACATGGCCGCTGGGAACGATACGGCAAAGAATTTGACAATGATTATGTGCTTTTGGAAAAGCAATATTATATAAAAGGGAATCCGGCACAATCTGAAATCACCTATCATGACATAGAAAAAACCAAAATCAAGGAAATAACACCGAAACAATATGGCAAAATTACGGGCAATTATTTTGCTTATTACCCCACAGGAAACATACAAACCGAAGGCCAATTTGATGATGGTGTAAAAACTGGAAAATGGATTGAATATTATGAATTTGGTTCGGCAGGTAAGCGCAAAAAAGAAACAATGTATCCAAAAGACAAGTATGAAACGGGTTTTGAAACTTTTGTAATTCGTGAGTATGACAATAAAGCCAAATTGATTTATGAAAATAAAGAGGCTTTAAAGAAAATGGAATCGGAGAATTAATAGTGCTATCGCTATTTAATAATTAATTTCTAAACCAAACAGAATATGTGCGATTGCGTATATATAGGTACAAATAGGCATCTAAAATTGGGCACATTTGTTCCCGAAATGTCCGATATATTCTTTGAACACCTCAATGAGCAAGAACTGCCCGTGAAGTCAAAATTTACCAAACAAAATATTTACCATGTTGGTACTTCCTTAGGATGTTCGTGTGCACTAAATTATAACAAAGAATTTCTTGCATTCAACCCAGAAATAGAAACTGATAAAAAATCACCAACTCGATTTATTGAAATATTAAAAGACCTTACATTGGCTGAAGATATTGAATATTATTGCTGTTATTGGGGCAATTGGAACTTACCTATAGAGCATACTCAAGAGATTGACATTAGAGAAATAACGTTGGAAAAAAACTATTGGGGATTAAGAGAAAACGAGTTTATTAAGTTTAACCAGCAGCCAACGTAATTAGAATTAACCTAAAAAACCTGCCGGCCTAAAATTTCGTTTAATCATACTTACTAAAATCCTGAAAGTATCAACTTTTCAACTAAATTTGTTACAAGTTTCTAGGCAAAATTCTAATTTCTTATATCTAATTTCTAATTTCCCAAATGAACAATATTTTAATCATCGGCAGTAATAATACCGATATGATGGTGAAAACCAACCGATTCCCACGTGAAGGTGAAACTGTATTTGGGGGAAAATTTTTGATGAACCAAGGAGGGAAGGGCTCTAATCAGGCGGTAGCTGCCGCACGATTGGGTGCGAAGGTGACCTTTGTTACCAAAGTGGGCAACGATATTTTTGGAAAGCAAACCGTTGAAAATCTGAAAAAAGAAGGGGTTGACACAAGTCAGATATTGGTGGATGAAAGCGCTTCATCAGGTATAGCTTTAATCACAGTGAATGAAAAAGGTGAAAACAATATTGTGGTGGCTTCGGGTGCCAATATGAATTTGCAAATAGCTGATATACTGCAGATTGATAAATATATTCTGTTGGCAGACGTAATATTGCTACAATTGGAAATACCAATGGAAACGGTGGAATACGTAGCCGAGAAGGCGAAAAAATATGGAAAGAAAATCATTTTGAATCCTGCCCCAGCAACCAAATTGAGCGACAAATTGTTGGATGGTTTATATTTAATTACTCCCAACCAATCGGAAGCTGAATTATTGATTGGCACCGAAATTACTGACGAAGACCCGCTTCGCCGTTCAGCCGATTTATTGCGTCTGAAAGGAGTGAAAAATGTAATTTTTACTTTGGGTGAAAAAGGGATATTTCTATCCAATTTAACCACTTCAAAATATTTTGACCCTCCTCGTGTAAAAGTAATTGATACAACCGCTGCTGGCGATATTTTCAATGGTGCTTTGGCTACGGCTTTATCAAATGGTAAAGATTGGAATGAATCAATCGAGTTTGCTACCAATGCGGCCTCTATTTCTGTAACTAGGATAGGTGCGCAAGCATCGGCCCCAACTTTAGCCGAGGTAGAAGATTTTTCAGAAAAATTGAAAAATATGAACGAAAATACCGAAGAGATATTGGCGAATTCAATGGGAGAGTAAATCCATAAATCATTTATTATGAGGCTTTTAACATTCCTTTTTTTTTATTTTTCGGTTCAGTCTATAATGGGCCAAACAGTTGGAAAAAAGGTGCTGATAGAGGAACAAGCCTTTGCTAAAATGTCTCATGATTCGGGAGCTAAATCTGCCTTTTTGAAATATTTAGCCAGTGATGGGATTGTCTTTTCGGCAGGCAAGCCTGTCAATGGAAAAAATCATTGGAACAGTATAGATTTTAATGGGAAGCTGGAATGGCAGCCCTATTTAGTTGAACTTTCCTCCTCTCATGATTTCGCCTATACGATTGGTACCTATCAATTTTATTGGGAAAAGACCCAAGAAAAACCAAGCGAGGATGGTCACTTTTCTTCAATTTGGAAAAAACAACCAAATGGAGATTGGAAGGTGGCTTTGGATATAGGGTCACCAAACAAAAATAGTTCGAAAATGGGGTCTGGAAATAAAGCATTCCCAAATCAAAAAATCATCGAACCTCCTAATAGCCAATCAATTAAAGTGGATACCGTTGGATTAAAAGCTGCTGTTTTTGGCGCCGATTTTCTTTTAAGTAATAACCTAAATAAGTCGAATATAAAAGGAAAATCTTACTCTAAAAGGGCACAAATTTTTACAGTCCCCACTATCAAATACTCATTTAAACCCTTGGCTTCAGAGGCCGCACTATCGGGTGACTTGGCTTATGTTTATGGACAGGTTTCCTATCCTGACCATCAAAACGCCAACTATTTAAGAGTGTGGCGAAAAGAAGGTCGGAAATCATGGAAAGTGGTTCTGGAAATAGTCACCGATTGAAAAGTTATATAAAATGCAAGCGATAAAAACCAAAAAAATATACAGTTCTAATCAAGAATATAATGACAGCTATATAATTGTAAATGAAGGGATTATAATTGATATTGCCAAAGAATTACCCTCGA
>JAZKGO010000098.1:27779-37567 GCA_040385875.1 Bacteroidota bacterium | reverse complement strand
CGAGTTACCCATTTATTCAATGCCATGAGCCAATTCCAAAGCCGAGCTCCAGGTTTGGTGGGTGCCACATATGATTCTGACGCATGGGCAAGTATTGTGGCGGACGGCATTCATGTCGATTTTAATACTATTAAAATCACAAAAAAATTAATGGGTGAGCGACTTTTCTATATCACCGATGCCGTTACTCAGGACACTCGTGGCGAATACAGCTTTACATTCAATAATGACCACTACATTACTAGCGAAGGCGTGCTTTCGGGCTCAGCTCTTACAATGATGCAAGCCGTAAAAAATGGAGTGGAAAAGTGTGGAATTACATTGGCTGAATCATTAAGAATGGCTAATGAAATACCTGCAAAAGTGGCTAATATAGATCATCATTTGGGTAAAATAGAAAAGGGCTATCTTGCTGATTTTGTGGTATTTGATGATGATTTAAAAGTGATAGAGGTTTCCCCGCTAACCTAAGTTAGGGATCAAAAAGCATTGAGTCGATTCAAATAGATAGGTTGGTTTTTTCAATCTCTAATGGATTTAAACCACAAACCAACGTCAAAATTCTAATCTATACAATCTTTACATCTTACAAATTATTTTTGTAACTTGTATAAAAGCTCACTCATTTAGATTTGGGCTCAAATTTTATTTTATGAAAAATAATTCCGAACAAAAAACCAAAGAACAACGATACCAAGACAGCATCAAAAAAGAGATTTTTGAGTTTTTTGAGGTGAACGATGACCGAAGTTTTTCATTAAACCAGTTGATTAAAGCTTTTGCAGTACGTGACCGTGATATGAAAGTACTCATGGGTCATTTAACAGAAAAATTGCATAAAGAACGCATGCTTATCAAGCATGAAAATGGTTCTTATCAGCTTGATAATCAGGAAGATTATGTAGAAGGAACAGTGGATCACGTAAATCCACGATTTGCATTTATTAGAGTAGAAGGCCGTGAAGATGACATCTATATTGATGCTAAAAACTTGAAAGGAGCCATTGACGGGGATACTGTGAAGATACAAATCTGGTCGGCTAGTAGGAGAAATAAAAATTTGGAAGGCGAAGTTTTAGAAATTAAACAAAGAAGAAATGATGAAATAGTAGGCACTATCCAACTCACTGATTTTCACGGTTTTGTAACTCCTGATTCCAAAAAATTATACGAGGATATTTATATTCCAAGAGGTTATCAGGGGCATTCTGTGGATGGCGATAAAGTAATCGTGAAGGTGAAATCTTGGCCTGTTGGTGCCAAAAAAATGGAAGCTCGTGTAATCGAGGTTTTAGGAAAAGCTGGTGAAAATAATACTGAAATGCATGCCATTTTAGCAGAATTTGGTCTGCCTTACAAATTTGAGGAGGCACTTGAAAATGAAGCAAATGCAATTTCAATTACTATTTCACCCGCTGAAATTAAGAAAAGACGAGATTTCAGAGAAATACTTACTTTTACAATCGACCCTGCCGATGCCAAAGATTTTGATGACGCACTCTCTATTCAATTTCTAGAAAACGGAAATATTGAAGTGGGTGTCCATATTGCCGATGTGACCCATTATGTTCAACTTGATACCAATTTGGAAAAAGAGGCGGCTAATAGGGCAACATCCGTCTATTTAGTGGATCGTACCATTCCCATGTTACCTGAAAAACTTTCGAATAATTTATGTTCACTCCGCCCAAATGAAGATAAATTGACCTTTTCTGCCGTTTTTGAATTGGACTCAAACGCCACAATTGTCAAAGAATGGTTTGGCCGAACCGTTATCCATTCTGATAAGCGCTTTGCCTATGAAGAAGCGCAGGAAGTGCTTGACCTACTCGACTCTGCTCGAGGACCAGCATTTTACGAAAAAGAACTTTTAGCACTTAATGAATTAGCCCATAAACTTCGAAAAGCCCGCTTTGCGGCAGGTTCTGTCAACTTTGAAACAGTAGAGGTGAAATTTGTTTTAGACCCAGATGGAAAGCCTTTGGGAATCACCCCAAAAATCAGGAAAGATGCCCATAAACTAATCGAGGAGTTTATGTTGCTGGCCAACAAAAAAGTAGCTGAATTTGTGCATAATAAAAAGAAAACCGACCCACGTAATACAATGGTTTACCGAGTGCATGAGCCGCCTAATACAGATAAACTAATGACTTTTGCGAAATTTGCATTAAAGTTTGGCTATAAGGTTGACCCAAATAATGTGGCCTCAACTTTAAATGCATTGATGGAAGGAGTGGAAGGAAAACCAGAACAGAATGTGATGGAAAGTTTAGCTGTTCGCACCATGGCTAAAGCCAGATACAGCACCAATCCTTTGGGGCATTTTGGATTGGCCTTTCCTTTTTACAGTCATTTTACCTCACCCATTCGTCGGTATCCCGATATGATGGCGCACCGACTTTTACAACATTATTTGGATGGTGGGGAGCCTGTTTCGCCTGAAAGCTGGGAGGCAAAATGCAAGTATTCGTCTGACCGTGAGCGATTGGCCAATGAAGCGGAGCGTGCAAGCATCAAATATAAGCAGGTGGAATTTATGAGCCTTCATGATGAACAAGAGTTTGAGGGAATCATCTCTGGTGTAACGGAGTTTGGCCTTTTTGTAGAAATTATTTCAACCGCATGCGAAGGTTTGGTGAGGATGATTGACCTCACGGCCGACTACTTTGAGTACGATGCCGATAATTATAGATTAGTGGGTAAAAGTACTGGGAAAGTGTACACTTTTGGCGATAAAGTAACTGTAAAAGTGAAGGAAACTAATATCAGCCGCCGATCGATGGACTTGATTTTGCTTAATCAAGGACCCAATCACAGAGATAAAGCAGTTTTTCATCATAATAAAAAAGAGCAATTTGGTCGGGGAGCAAGAATTCCTCCCAAAAATCATAAAAGAGGTGGGGAAAGCAGTAGACGGAGAAGGTGAGGAAGTTGCCGAAATAATATAAAATTTATCCAAAAAAACCAGTATCATGAAAAGTCAAATTAACAATTTCATTATAATCTCTATTTTGATTTTACCGCTAAAATCCATTTCTCAAGAAATGAAACTCCCACTTTACTCAGGCGCCATTCCCAATTCAAAACCGATTGAAAATACAGAGAAATCGGAAGTTTCAGGCGGTATTTTGAGGATTGCTAATGTAACGGTTCCTGAACTTTGGTATTATCCAGCTTCTGCGGAAACTGCTAACGGAACTTGCGTAATCATTTGCCCGGGTGGCGGCTACGGAATGTTGGCGGCGAGTCATGAAGGCCTAGATGTTGCTAAAAAATTCAACGAGTTTGGCGTATCTGCTTTTGTCCTAAAATACCGTTTACCCAATGATAAAGCTCAGACAGACAAGACGATAGCTCCACTACAAGATGCTCAACAAGCATTTAGATTGGTGAGAAATCGTGCAAAAGAGTTTAACATAAATCCTAAAAAATTAGGTATAATGGGTTTTTCAGCAGGCGGGCATTTGGCGGCAACTGCTGGTACTCACTTCGAAAAACAAGTCGGTGAATTGGCTGATACGACCAATGTTCGTCCAGATTTTATGATTTTGGGCTACCCCGTTATCACCATGAAAGACTTTGGCCATAAAGGCTCAGCCAATAATCTTTTGGGCAAAACACCGAGCCAAGAAATGTTAGATTTGTATTCTAACGAATTGCAAATTACAGAGAAAACTCCACCTACTTTTTTGGTGCATGCTGCTGATGACAAGGCTGTTCCAGTAAAAAATTCATTGGTTTTTTATGAGAATTTAGTGAAAAATAATGTTCCTGTCGAAATGCATTTGTACCCAAAAGGCGGTCATGGTTTTGGCATGAAAAACCCCACTCACCCCGATCTGTGGATGGAAAGGGTTAAAAACTGGATGGAAAGTATGGGTTGGTTGAAAAAATAGTCTTTGACTTCGCACAACCACCAATTACTTTTTATTTTTCAAAATATACGCATCAATTACTTTTTCCAAAAGTGGTAGAGTTAAAGTGCCTTCGCTCAAAACTGCGTCATGAAAGTTGCGAATATTAAATTTTTCTCCCAGTGCTTTTTCCGCTTTTTTACGCAACTCTCTTATTTTTAACTCCCCAATTTTATAAGAAAGTGCCTGGCCCGGCCACGAAATATATCGGTCTGTTTCGGTAGTGCATTCATGGATGGAAAGTGCTGTATTATTGGTCAAATAATCAATGGCTTGCTGGCGGTTCCAGCCATAAGCATGTATACCTGTGTCCACCACAAGCCTGCATGCACGCCACATTTCATAAGTTAGCTGGCCAAATTTTGAGTACGGGCTTTTATAAAATCCCATTTCTTCGCCCAAATATTCGCAATATAAAGCCCAACCCTCTCCATAAGCAGATATATAAAAATTCTTTCTGAATTTTGGCGTATTGGGTATTTCGTAATTCAAGGCAATTTGCAAATGGTGCCCTGGCACAGCTTCATGTAGCGTTAAAGCCTCCAAATTATACAACGAGCGACTTGGCAAATTGTAAGTATTCACCCAATAATGCCCCGCACGATGGCTCTCAGGCGATGCTCCCGAATAACGCCCCCCCGTATATTTGGGTGCAATCGCCGCTGGAACTGGCTCAACACCATACGGCTGCCTAGGTAATTTATCAAAAAAAGCAGGCAAAACGCCATCAATTTGTTTTGAAATATAAGAGGCTTCTTTCAAAAGTTCTAAAGGAGTTTTAGCATAAAATTGTGGGTCGGTTCGTAAAAATTGCAAAAATTCTTTGAAGCTGCCCTTGAAGTCGGTTTTTTTAATAACTACCTCCATTTCAGCTCTTATTCTCGCCACTTCATCCAGTCCTTTTTGATGAACTTCGGCAACCGTCATTGGTAAAGTGGTAAAGTTTTTAACCAACATTTGATAATAATTGGCTCCATTTGGCAAAACCGATATGCCTTCTTTTGTGCGAGCGGCTGGCAAATATTCATTTTTCATAAAATCCGAAAAAAGTTGATAGCCTCTCACAGCTTCCATAACTGCTTTTTTGCCTTCCTCAATTAGTTTTTCTTTTGTTTTTTGGTCAATATTGTCTGGAATTTTGGTGAATGGTGTGAAGAATTCAGATTCTTCGGGGGTTTTTACGATATAAATATTATAAGTGGCTTCATAGCCGTCAAAAATCACTTTTGCTTGGGTAATTCCTTTTCGAATTCCCTCCCGCATCAATTCAATTTGTTCGGTTACGGATCGAGGAAAATCCTGCAATTTTTGTAAATAAGTTTTATAATTAGCGAATGTTTTAGGGTTTGCATTTCGCATGCTTCCACCATAGCTCATGTGAAAGCCAGAGTCATTTAACAGGTTGATTAAGTGTGTATTATACTTAAAATCATCGACTTCCGACTGGCATTTATACTTTAACAATTCCAGATTTATTTGATTGCTTTGGCTTAAAGTTGCTAAATTAATTTTTGATAATTGAGCGACAATTTTTTCATAATAACCTGCCCTCCTTTCAATATCAGCCAGAGAATTATGGCCCAAAATACCAGTTCCAAGCGAATCAGATGGCTTATTTTCATTTTCCTTTTTCTCAAAATCTTCGTAATCTTTAATGATTTTATTGAGCGTTTCAGCTGGCTTTTGGGCAAAAGTGATTATTGGTAAAAGGATGATTAGTAGGAGTTTTTTCATAATTGAATTGGTTAAAAAAAATTAGGCAACTATTGTAAAGTTGCCTAATCTAAAATTAATTAAATAAAAAATAAAAGCCTAATCTTTCAAAATTTTCACCTTGATATCCTTGAAATAGGCAATCGATTTAGGGTCATGGGCCTGCAAGGCAAAGGTGCCTGAGCTTAATCTTTTATCTTTACGATCTACTGGCAATTCAGCTGGCTCTGTATAATTTACCGCCACTTTATCGTTTATTTTAATCACAATATTTTTGCCTTTTACGATAACATGGTAGGTGTACCATTCATTGTCTTTTGCCAAAGTGTCTTTTACATCATCCACTCCGTAAAGACTACCTGTACGGCGCCAGTCGGTATGGCTTTGGTTTACCTGAATTTCATAACCCTTTGACGGCCAACCTTTTGCCTGATAAGCCGTATGGATAAAAATCCCAGAATTAGAGCCAGTCTCAGTTTTAGCTGTGATTTTAAACTCAAAATTTTTGAAATTATGGTTGCCAACCGGCCCCTCATAAAATAAATGGGTGCGTGGTCCCGCTATTTTTATGGTACCATCATCAGCAATAGAGAAGCTACTTGGGCTGTCGTCATTTACTTTCCAGCCATCAAACGACTTTCCATCATAAAGTGTGTACCAGCCCTTTTTTGCTTTTTGTGCAAAAGCAAATTGACTTGAAAATATTACAAATAGTAAGAATAGTTTTAAGGAATTTTTCATTTTTAAAAAGGGTATTTATACGATTAATTTCTGGGAAATTACTTCTTTCTTGCCAATGTTTAATCTTGCTCTATATGTGAATAGTAGAATTATTTAAAATCAGCTCAAAATAGCTGTAAACTCAATTTCAATCAAATAATCTGGCGAAATCAATTTACTCACTTCGTAAATGCCTGTTGTCGGTTTTATTTCTCCAAAAAAAGCTCCATGCGCTCTTGCGATTTCCTCCCATTGGGCAATATCGGTCGTAAACATTCGAGTGCGAACCACATCACTCATTTTGGCTCCAGCTTCTTCCAATACTTTTTCAATACGAGTTAAAATATTCATGGTTTGTGCATAAATATCGTCTTTTTTCACGATTTCCCCATCCACAATGGCCACAGTACCAGCCACTTCCACTATATTCCCAATTTTTACAGCACGGCAATAACCCATTTTATCTTCCCAAGGCGAGCCTGATAGTATATTTTGTCTTTTTTGCATTGTTTGTTATAAATTTTTTGCCGAAAGGCGATATTTGTTTTAAATAAGAAAAAGGGCGACCACAAATGTATGCCCCCTAATAAAATTGATGTCAATTACTATTTTCCAATAACTAATCAATTACTCTACCTCATTGGTGAGTGTTCCAATCCCTTCAATGGTAATCGATACTTCGTCGCCAGACTGTAATGTAAAATCATTGCCTGGTACAATTCCTGTTCCTGTCATCAGAAAAACACCTTTTGTAAAAGATTGCTCTCTAAAGAGGTACTCAACCAATTCAGTATGTTTCCGTTTCATTTGATTAATGGCAATTGTTCCAGAAAAAACCGCTGTATCGTCTCTGGAAATTTGGATAGAAATTAGCGTTTCTGGATGAATCGGTTCTTCAGCCACTAAAATACAGGGGCCTAATGCTGCCGCTCCATCGTACATTTTGGCTTGTGGTAAATACAGTGGGTTCTCTCCTTCAATACTTCTGCTGCTCATGTCATTGCCGATGGTATAGCCTTCAATCGCTCCTTCAGAATTAACAAAAAGGGTTAATTCAGGCTCTGGGACATCCCAGGTTGAGTCTTTCCTGATTCTTACTTTTTGGCCTGGACCAACTGTGCGATTGGCTGTCGACTTAAAAAACAATTCCGGCCGATCAGCATCGTATACTTTATCATAAAAGGTGGCACCTCCTGATTCTTTACTTTCTTCCATTCGAGCATCTTTACTTCTCATATAAGTTACGCCAGACGCCCATATTTCTTGACTGGCAATCGGAGCCAAAATATGCATACTGTTCAAGATTGTTGAATCGCCAATGAGCTCATAATGAGGCAGTTCTGCAACTATTTTTTGAAAAAGATTTTGATGGTTTATAAAAGAATCCCAGTCTTGATTATCAGGAATATAACATTGATTTTGATGCTCAACAATAATATAGTCAGAGGTGTTGTAGATTTTCATAGGCTGCCTCCTAGCTCCCAGTGGGGGAACTAAGTTAGTTTTAGGTTTAAATTATGTTTTAAAAAGAAACGTAAATATTCTTCAGAAGATAGATATACTGAATTTATACTCAACCAAAATTAGTGGAAAACCATAGAAATTCCAATGGATAATTTCTTAAAACAATGCAGAGGCTTTGAGAATAGAGCAGAAAAGTGATGAGATGATTTTTATTTTAAATGCTCTTGCAAGCAAGGTTCTAAATGCGTAAACTGGTATTTGAAATCCGTTTCTTCGGCAATGCGTTTATTTTTCACTTCACAATTACCTGTTACTACCATTGCCATTTCACCCAAAACTATTTTTAATAAAAATATAGGGATATTAATTGGCCAAACTGGTCGATTCAAAATTTTAGCAATCGTCTCTGTGAAAATTTTATTTGAAACTGGGTTAGGGGCTACTGCGTTGTAAGCACCATTCATCTGAGGGTTTTCTATGGCAAAAACGAATAAATTACAAAGATCCTCCAAATCAATCCAGGAAATCATTTGGTTGCCAGAGCCAAGGGCTGAACCTGCGAAAAATTTGATGGGTAAGGCCATTTGCGGTAGCGCACCACCTTTTTCTGTGAGTACCACCCCAATTCTTAATTTTGCAATTCTGATACCAAGGGAGGCTATTTTGTCCACTTCTTTTTCCCAAAGTTGCGTTACATGCGCCAAAAAATCAGTAGCAGGTTTATCGCTTTCTTCAAATGGCTTATCATTTACATCAAATCCATAATATCCTATTGCTGAAGCAGATACAATTGTTTTTACCTTGGTATTAAGCTTATGTAAGCTCTCAAATAAAAGACGAGTACTCTCCACTCTACTATTCAATATTTCTTTTTTACGCTCGTCAGTCCAACGCTCATCCGCTATGCCAGCGCCAGCCAAATGAATGATATGGTCAATATTTTCAAAGGCTTTTTGATTAATATATTTCGTAGAAGGATCCCACTTATACTTTTTTAAGGCATCTTTCAAATTCTCTTTTCTACTGAGAAAGCTCACCTTGTATCCTTTTTCAATCAAAATTTCGGTTAGTCGATTCCCGATTAATCCAGAGCCGCCAGTAATTAAAATATTTGCTTTTGCCATATTGTTTGAACCAACCTATCTCCAATTTGTTTAAAAATATACATTTTAGACCGTGTTTAAAGCTATTTTAGATTAATTTTACTTAGAAAATATTTTTATTTGACTATATTTTCGAAAATATGAATTCATTCACAAAATTTGCCCACAAACTAGATGTATTCGGTCTTTTCGATCGTGATCCTTTTGGCAATTCCATACTTTTTAAGCGAGTTATTATTACCATTTTGGGCAGCCTCACTTTTTACAGGCTCAACATTGCCAATAAAATGAAAGTGAAAGGCACAGAGCATTTATTGAATTTACAAAACGAAAATGTGCTTTTTCTTTCCAACCATCAAACCTATTTTGCGGATGTAATTGCCCTTTTTCAAATTTTTTGCAGTGTAAAATGGGGGTTTAAAAACACTACCTGGTTTCCCATTTATTTCCTTTGGCCAAAAGCAAAAATGTATTATGTGGCAGCCTCAGAAACCATGCAGGAAGGGCTGATACCCAAGATTTTTGCCCAGGCAGGAGCGCTTACTGTTGAGAGAAGTTGGCGAGCGCAGGGCAAAAATGTGAAGCGAGAAGTGGACAAAAATGCAGGCGATAAGGTAGCAACGGCTTTAGATTTTGGTTGGGTGGTAAGCTTCCCACAGGGCACCACCAGTGCTTTTGCGCCTGTTCGTAAAGGAACTGCTCATATAATCAAAAACTCCAACCCAATTGTGGTGCCAGTGGTAATTAATGGCTTTAGAAGAGCCTTTGATAAAAAAGGTCTATTTCTAAAGAAAAGAAACTCAACACTTTATGTAACTTTCAAGGAGCCTGTTCGATTTGACCCCGATCTATCCATCGAAGAAATTGTGGAAAA
>JAZKGO010000098.1:0-27679 GCA_040385875.1 Bacteroidota bacterium | reverse complement strand
ACCATGCCTCGGCAGCAGCTTTTGGATATTTGGGAGGAAGGCTGGCAATGCCTTTTTAATACCCTTAATACTTTGACTGATAATGATTTACAACAAACAGTTCAAATCCGAAACCAAAGCCTTACAGTAGCCGATGCCATACATAGGCAATTGGCCCATTATGGCTACCACGTGGGTCAGATTGTATATATTGGCAAAATGCTAATCGACCAAAATTGGCAATCATTGTCCATCCCCAAAGGGAAAACAGATGAATACAATTCGGCTGCATTTTCAGGAAAAAAAGCCTGACTAGTAGTGAAAAATTGGATGAAAGCGAATTCAAATTTTCGCTCAATATCTCAATTCAACTGGCTCTGATTCACCAATATTTCATTCCAATTCACAATGTCAGCGTCTTTATTATTTACTATTTTCTCAATAGTCTGACTAAATAGTTTTTTCAACTTTGGCAATTTTTCTTCCGTATATTTTGCGAAATCGCTATTTTGAAATTGATAAATATTCCCTATTTCAAAGGTGGAATCAAAGCCATAAGCGATCGGGATTATTTTCCCACTTTCTTCCACAATAATCGTATCTAGCAAATCAGCAATTTGTTTATTTTGACTGCATTGTCTATCAAATACATTTACAACCTGTGGGAAAGCTTCAATATATTCCCGATGAAGCAAGTCTAGCTGCACAATCATTTTATTGGCATATTTGCTTTTCAAATAACTTGCCAAAATATAGGCTTGATGTGCTAAAGTATCATCAATTTCGCTTCCAATTAAATCTTCAGAGGCACGACCTTGCATTTCTAACGGATGCAATTGCAATAGTTTGGCGCCGCTTTCATAGGCGAAATCAGCCAGCCAAATGAGCGATTGCCAACTTTGGGGGGTAATGGTATGGATCAATCCAAAAGGCTTTTCCAGTTTTTTCAAAACCTCCACCCCTTTCATTGTTTTTTCGAAAGCTCCTTTTTGCCCTCTTATCTGATCATGCAATTCTGGAGGCCCATCCACACTAATGGCTATCAGATCCACATATTCTAAAATTCGTTGATTACGCTCAGACTGCAACAGCATTCCATTGGAGGCCATCGTATTTTGATAGCCAATTGAACGAGTGAATTTCAATAATTCCTCCAAATGGCTGTATAAAAAAGGCTCCCCACCCGAAACCGAAATATTATTGTAGCCGTTTTCAAAAGATATTTCTAAAAACCGTTTCAAGGTTTCGATATCAATCATTTCCTTCATATTTGGTGAAGAAAAAGAATAGCAATGCAAGCATGCCAAATTGCACTTTCTAGTTGGGTGAATTTGGATGGTACGATAGGGGTCAGCTACTGGCTGACTCCTATCTGGTGTTTGGCAGGTTTCTACCATTACATTCTTACATTGGCTTCAAATTTAAATCCTTCAGGATTCACAATCCCATACGGGAATACCTCGAAGCGATTAAAAGCGCCACCTAAGTCTTTGAATTTATTCCAAAACTCAGGATCTACGATACCGTTTATAATATAACGATCGGGGCGTGGCCGCCCTTTTACATAAATACGGTCAATAATAAGTCCATTTTTTCTAAGATTCATGATGGTACTCGAGGCAGTTTTTAGAAAAGCTTTGTCAACTTCTCCAACGCTGAGGCGCTTCATCAAAGCGGTCTCAAATTCTCTTAAATCTGGCATAATTTTATTGTTAATTTAAATAGGCTTACTCTGTTCAGTTTTCAGCGTCCCTGTCCTACTCTTTTTAGGATTTTCAGAATCCTCCATTTCAGAATCAAATTTTATTGAAACAATTATTGAATCAAAAAAATATCTATTTAACGGTCGCTTGAATGAGTAAACGGTATCCTTTAATGGAAATATGGACTATTTTTTCAAAAAAAATGCCAGATGGAATCACCTGACATTTGCTTGATTTCAATTTAGATAAAACCTATTTTTTGGTATGTTCTTTCAAATAATGGCTGCGAAGAATCTCTTCACCAAAGTCGTTGGTGAGGTCCCTCACAACTGTATGAAGATGGTTGGCTTGATTTTGCACATTGTCATACTCAATCAATAAAACATCGTTTGAAATTCGGAAATAGTGCCCTACGCCTCCATAAAATTTATCGCCCGACCAGGCAAATTTCAATTTATCGAGACCGGCTTTTTCGATTTTATGCATAAACTCATCTGCAAAGCCAAAAGGATAATTTTGCACATAGGCAGCTATGATTTTCATTAATTTCTTTTGCTGGTCGCCATTTAATTCCGAAAAAGCAATGCCTTCATCTTTCAAATATCCTACTTTTTTGCTGTTTTCAGTGATCATGTCATAAGGTGCTTTGGTGGAGTAAATGGTTTTTTTCAATTGCTCTTCATCCATTGAATTCAACAAATCGAAAGCCATATTGGCCTCATCCTTTTGAATTTGATAGCCTTTACTAGGCCCAGAAGGCACAATGCCAGGATTAGTTCCCATAAATAGTGGTGTGCCAGAAGCAATCTTTTTGCCGTCAGAGGTGAAATTAAGAGATACATGGTGGCCCTCAATTCGCCAACCCCAAATGGCAGTGTTGGAAGGTTTCCCAAAAATGGAAAAGTAATATTTCAAAGGATCACGGCGCTCATTTTCAGGCGGGCTTTGTTCCAACTCTTTCAAAATAATTTCTAATTGCATAATTGCAATCGCTTTAGTAGCTCCCTGCTCGCTCAATGTGGCCTTTAGTAAGTTCATTGCTAAGCCTCGTTGTGCCTCATTCATTTCTTTGAGCATTAAGCCACAGCGATGGATAGGGATATAATACCAATTCCTCCTTTCTTCTGAATCCATTGGGATGTTTATTTTTTGAAGCTGGTCTTTGTCTAAGCTTTTTAATAGTGCGTTGGCAGCATTGTAAGCTGCTGATTGTGAGTTTGTTTGTGCAAAAATTCGACCACTCAACATTAATACTAATAATAATTTTTTCATGGCAATAGAGGTTTAAAATTCATATAAATGTAGAAGAAAAAATCATAGAATACAATATTCGAAATGGACCAAAATTGGCGGTCGTTGCTGTGCATTTTTTGGCTTTTAAGTCAATCAAGCTATATTGTTATTTGAAACATTTTGAGTGATTTTATGTAAAAAAAGTCAATCTATACTATCTGGAATTTTGGCTTCTATCTAAAATTTCGAACAATTGGTATAAAATAACCGCTATAAAGGGGACCATAAAGACAGGCAAGGTTAAATCTCTATCGGGATTGAAGTATTTTTGCTGAGAATTAAAAATCATTTTTCATGAATAAGTTAGTAAAAGTCATTGCCATTTTTTCTATTATCTCTATCCAATATTTGGGGTATTCACAGCAAAACGCAAAGGCAAAACTTTCAGGAATTATTGTGGACGGTCAGTCAAATGCTGTTTTGAGTTTTTCGAGTATCAGAATTCTATCAGAAACTGACAATAAATTAATCGCAGGAAATATTGCTGATGAAGCCGGGAAGTTCTCCGTATCAGTACCTTATGGAAGCTATTATGCAGTTATCGAATTTGTGGGTTATAAAGCCTTTAAGACGGAAATTTTTAAATTGTCGAAAGAAAATTCTGACCTTAATTTAGGGCAAATAAAAGTACTAAGCTCCAGCGAAAATCTGAACGAAGTTGAAATTCGTGCCGAGAAAAGCACAATGGAACTTGCCTTAGACAAAAAAGTATTCAACGTGGGTAAGGACTTGGCCAATGCAGGAGGCACCGCATCGGATATTTTGATGAACATCCCATCCGTTTCAGTTGACCCAGAAGGAGGTGTGAAATTGAGAGGAAACGATAATGTGAGAATATTAATTGACGGTAAACCATCAGGCTTGGTAAGTTTCAAAGGTGGTGCTGGCCTTCAGTCGCTACAATCTAGCATGATTGAGCGTGTGGAAATTATCACCAATCCCTCGGCTCGCTATGAAGCTGAAGGGATGGCGGGGATTATCAACATCATTTTGAAAAAAGATAGGAGTCAAGGCTTTAATGCAAGTATTGAAGGAGTGGCAGGCAATCCGACCAATTTTGGATTGGGTGCTAATATGAATTATCGTCATAAAAAGGTGAACTTTTTTATTAATTACGGACTCACCTACCGGATATCACCCAATGTTGGCTATTTATACCAAGAAGTTTATGACTCTGATACCACTAAAATATCCACGCAAGATCGAACAGGCACTTTAGAGGGCTTCAATAATAATATCAGGGGTGGCTTGGACTATTTCTTTAATGACAAAAACATTATTACGGCCTCCTACCTTTTCAAAAGATCAGACGCTCATCGGATCACCGATTTAATCTATACTGATTACCTTCAATCAAAATCAAATTTGATTAGAAAAACCTTTCGAAGCCAGGACGAAACTGAAGATGAACCCAACTCCGAATATACTTTGACATATAAAAAGGATTTTACAAAAAAAGGTCAAAACCTTTCTGCCGAAATAAAATTTATCGACAATTGGGAGCGTTCTAATCAGCTTTTTACACAAAATGCTTTTAAGGGTGATGGCAGTATAGATGCCCCAGAAACAATTTTGCAAAATTCATTAAATGATGAATTTGAAAAAAATTGGATCTATCAAGTTGATTATCAACATCCTATTGGTAAGGATGGCAAATTTGAAACAGGTCTTAGAAGTAGCTTTCGGGATATGGTAAATGACTATGTGGTAAATCAGAGAAACGATCAAGGTGAGTTTATCCCAGTGCCAGGATTGAAAAACTACTTTATTTATAATGAAAATATTTCGGCCGCTTATGGTATTTTAGGGAATAAAAGCAAAAAAATCTCTTATCAAGCTGGACTCCGTGCTGAATGGACCGATGTGAAAACAACCTTGAGAGAAACCAATGAGGTAAATCCAAGGAAATACACTAATCTATTTCCGAGCTTACATTTTACCTACGATTTACCCAAATCCAATGCGCTGCAGTTGAGCTATAGCCGTAGGGTGAGAAGGCCATTTTACAATGATTTATCACCTTTTTCTACTTTCACCGATAGTCGAAACTTTTTCAGTGGTAATCCTAATTTAGATCCAGAATTTACCAATGCTTTTGAGATTGGCCATATCAAGTACTATGATAAAGGCTCTCTGAGTTCGTCTATCTATTTTAGGGATACTAAAGACAAAATCCAAACCATTAGATTAGTCGATAATATAGGTTTTGCGAGTACACGACCAGAAAATCTATTGAATGAGAAATCATATGGTGCCGAAATGGCCAGCCAGTTTAATATGAATAAATGGTGGAAAATGGATTTGAGCTTCAATTTTTTCAAAGCTGATATCGATGGTACAAATTTGGATGAATCTTACAAAAGAGAAACCTACAGTTGGTTTGTCCGCCAAAGTTCAAGATTTACACTCGTGAAAGGTTTTGATATGCAACTGAGAGCTAATTATGAAGCGGCTCAAAAAACCATACAGGGCAAAAGATTACCTCTTTATTATTTAGACTTTTCAACCAGTAAAGAAGTGTTCAAGGGTAACGGTACTTTGAATTTGAATATTTTAGATTTATTCAATACTAGAAGAATGCGCATGGTTACTGAAGGAGACAATTTCTTTTCTGAAGGCAATTCACAATTCCGTCGCCGTCAGGTAAACCTTACCTTAAATTATAGAATTAATCAGGCAAAAAATGCCAAAAAAGCAAAATCATTGATTGAAGAGTAGAGTAGTAAAAGTCAAAAATTTCTCAAAAAAGTCGACTGGCAAGATCATTTAAGATTATGCGAGTCGACTTTTCCTGTTAAATGGACATTCATGTTTTTGTCAATTGGATTGTAAAACACCTCCATTTACATAATAAAAATAGGAAGTACCGCCAGTAAATGTCCAGTTATTGGCATTGAATGAGCCATTTCCAGTTGGACTTCCCAATATTCTATAAGCTTTCACAGCCAAGCTACTTTGATTCCAGGTAAGTGGCTTTTTTAGTAGACAAGTCTCAGCTGGACCCGCATTATTTTGCAAAAAATAGGCTGAATTAATTCCATAAACGATTCCCAAACCAGTTTGATCAATACAAACTGCTGTTTCCTCATCCACCCCGATTGCTTTTACAGTTGAATAACCAAAATCTTTCATAAGCCTTGCCATAAAAGTGATATGCCTGCCTTGCCGGTCACGCTGTGTATAATGAGAGTCCGTAATGACGTTTTGTAAAAACGAGGAAGATATAAAATCATTTGCCCCAATAGTAACTGTCTTGTAATAAGGATTTCCCAATGCTTGCGGAGTGGTTACTGTACCATATTGAGCGCTATAATAGGCCTTCCCCAAAACGGCTAATCCCGCTGAAGTACCTCCAACTGTTACTTGTTTTGTATTAATCAAGTAATTTATTGCGTCCTCAACTGGGGTATCCTTCCAAAAGTTAACATAATTCCATTGGTCACCACCTGCAATAAATAGAGCCTCTGCATTTCTTATTTTTTGTGCTACTGCTGGTATATTGGCTTTTTCACGACTATCAATTATGATAGATTCCACAGAATTAACATTGACCATATTATACATATAAGTATTATAACCATCTGCTCCCGAAGCTCTTATCACCACAATATCTCCTCCTCCACTTCTATTCAATAGCCATGCAATAGCTGCATCCACATCAGTGCTACCACCCATTAGCACTAGTCCACTTTGGGTTGTCGTGTTTATGTCTGCGGGGTCGCCAGTCATATAACTTACCACTGTTGGTGCAGGTTTTGCTGCCGCTGCAGTATTCTCAATTGCATTAAAAGCTGCTTTTTCATGAGTATTTAAAGCCATCTCTGGCTTGCATGAAAAATACAATAAGGGCAAATAAACAGTAACAAACAGATATTTCTTCATAGATTTTTATAATTTTAATTGATTCAATTTAGAAAAAGATTGCAACAAATGCAACCTTTCTAAACTAAAGCTACGGGTTGTTTTTCTTCCCAACCGCTCATCCTAAAAAATTTCCTTTCAAATAATTTACAATAATATTCTAGTAAAAACTAAATAAACCCAGGAAGTTTCCATACTTTTGCATGGAAACTTAAAGAACAATATAAGTTTCCACAGTATATATAAATTATTATTGAAATAATACAATTTAATGGAAATTAAGGAAAGAATATTAATCAAAGCAGCTGAAATGTGTTTCAAATTTGGAATACGATCAGTTACAATGGATGATATAGCAAAGGAACTGGGGATTTCTAAAAAAACCATTTATCAGCACTTCGAAGACAAGGATGAGATTATTTATCAAATAATGCAATTCGAAATGGAAAAGGATAAATGTGAGTGGGCAGATTTAGGCAAAATTTCTAAAAATCTATTAGAGAAAATGACCAATACGATTTCGCTCATGCGCAAAACAATGGTGGGGATGCACTCTACCATAATTTTTGACATAAAGCGCTATCATCCAAGAGCTTGGACTTTATTTCAAAGTCATAAAAATCATTTCATTTTTGAAACTGTGACTAGAGACTTGAACGAAGGCATAAAAGAAGGAATGTTTAGACCCAATATTAACGTCGAATTCATGGCGAAATACCGATTGGAACAAGTTGAAATGGGGTTTAATACCGAGATATTCCCAAGTGATAAATTCAATATTGTTGAAATTCAAACTACATTAATGGATCATTTTATAAGAGGCATCCTTACCGAAAAAGGACTAAAACAATACAATTCTTACCAACAATCATTACAATCATGAACAAAATTAAATACCTACTTCCACTTGTATTTGCTGTTTTTTTCTTTGCAAGTGGCCTTACAGCACAACAATCTTATACCGTTAATGAAGCGATCGACTATGCAGTAAAAAATCATGCAAATGTGAAAAATGCAAATTTAGATATTCTGAATGCCTCCGCACGAGTAAGTGAAATAAAGGCAATGGGCCTGCCACATTTGAATAGCAACGTAAATTATACCAACAATTTTCAGATTGCGAGGGTGTTTTTACCTGCCAAAACCTTCGACCCAACTGCCAAAGAAGGAGATGTAATTGCCGCTAAATTTGGGGTGGCCCATAGTGGCAATGCTGGGATTTCACTGAGTCAATTGATTTTTGATGGCTCCTACACATTAGGCCTCCGGGCGGCAGATGTATACAAAGAACTTTCAACGAAAACCTTGGTGCAAACTAAACAGCAAATTGCCGAAAATGTGGCTAAGGCTTATTATGCCATCTTGGTGAACGATGAACGGATCAAATTGTTGCAAACAAATATTGGACGTTTGGATAGCCTTATTAGAGATACCAAAGCCATGAATGTTCAGGGTTTTGTTGAAAAGCTAGACGTGCAACGACTTGAAGTGCAGGCGAATAACCTAAAAACAGAAACTAAAAACATTGAGCGCCTTCAAGAACTTGGCCAATATTTATTGAAATTTCAGATGGGGTTGAATATTGAGGAGCCTATCACACTAAAAGACAAACTTTCAGAGATAAGTATAAATGAAATTCAGCCTAGCGAGCTAAATGAATTTAAATATGCCAGCAGAATGGAATATTCAATACTACAAACACAACAAAGATTGGCCGAATTGGATTTGAAAAACCAAAAAGCTACAGCATTACCTCGAGTAACGTTAAACGGTAATTATGGTTATAACACTGGCCGCCCAGGATTTAGTGATTTAATTACAAAGCCATGGTTTTCAAATGGCAACTTAGGATTAGGTGTCCAAATTCCAATTTTTGATGGTTTTGCCAGAAAATACAAAACAATTCAATCTGAAAACAACCTTCAAAAACTAAAAAATAGTTATTCGCTGTTAGAAAATACGATTGATATGCAAATAAAGCAAGCGAATATTTCATTGAAAAACAGCTGGGAAAGTTTACAGGAAAATCAAAAAAATATGGACTTGGCGAAAGAAATAGTTAGGGTTTCAAAAATAAAATATAAGCAAGGTGTAGGCACCAATCTGGAAGTATTGAATGCCGAGGCCGCTTTAAAAGAATCGCAAACAAACTACTTCACCTCATTGTATAATGCACTGATTGCAAAAGTAGATTTAGATAAGGCACAAGGGAAATTATATAATTAACAAAAAATTAGATACTAATTAGACTTATACAAACAAGAAAATCAATTAAATAAGAGAATATATGAAAAAGGAATTAATACTTACATTATCAACCATAATACTAATTGTCGCTTGCAATAAACCAGTCGATAAAAAAACTGAACTGGCCGATTTGAAAAAACAAAAAACTGAACTCGAATCTAAAATTAAGGTTTTGGAAACTGAATTAGGAAAGAGTACTTTTGAAACAAAAGAGTCAGATAGAGTAATTACCGTAGCAATCACACCTATTTTGGCACAAAACTTCAAACATTTTGTTGAGGTACAGGGGATTGTGGAATCAGAAAATATTGTTCAAGTAACCCCACAAATGGGAGGTGCAATTACAGGAATATTTGCTCAGGAAGGCCAAATTGTTAAAAAAGGACAGTTATTAGCCACCATTGACAATCAAATGGTAAGAGAATCAATGGCCGAAATTAAAAACCAATGGGAGCTTGCCAATACTGTATTCCAAAAACAAAAAACGCTTTGGGACCAGCAGATTGGTACCGAAATCCAATATTTGCAAGCCAAGAATAATAAAGAGGCATTAGAAAAAAGAATGGCAACAATGGATACACAATTAGGGATGGCAAGAGTGTATGCACCCATCTCAGGAACCATCGAAATCGTGCGTCAAAGACAAGGCGAAATGGGAGCACCTGGAGTACCAATGATGCAAATTGTAAATTTAACCAACCTAAAGGTTACCGGTAAAGTGCCAGATATTTATTTGGCCTCCATTAAAAAAGGGCAGTCAATAAGTATTACTTTACCAGATTTGAAAAAGGAAATAGTAGGACGATTGAGCAATGTAAATGCATTGGTAGATCCAGTTTCAAGAACTTTTGGAGTAGAGTCTAAAATACCAAATATTGGTAATATGCTAAAGCCTAACCAGATAGCCATTATTAAAATCAATGATTTGGCTAAAACAAACTCAATTATAATTGACCAAAATTTGATTCAAAAAACTGAATTGGGCGATATTGTATACGTTGAAGTGGATAAAAAGGCTCAAGCTCGCAAGGTAAAAACTGGAATAAGCTACAATGGGCAAATTGAAATTACTGAAGGCCTTAAAATTGGCGACAATTTGGTCACAAGTGGTTATCAAGAACTTGTGGAGGGTACGCCTTTGAGCTATTAATTTTTTTAACTAAGGCGTCATAACTCGAAAAAATAAATTTTCAATACAGAATTTTCAATTTTTCAAAGAAGGTAGATTTTGAGAATTGTAATTGAATATTAAACATTTTCTTTTTAAAAAAATATTTAATATCCCTTTAGCGCATTTGCGTCTTAGTGGAGTAAAAATTAAACCAAATGGAAAACAACAACAAAAATCAAGACCTCCCTCACGGCAGAGGAGCAATTTATAACTTAGTCGGCTGGTTGGCTTCAAATCAAACCACTGTCTATTTTATCACATTTTTGCTTTTTTTAGCGGGAATGAACATCTATTTGGGACTTCCCAAGGAGCTTTATCCAGAGATAAAAGTGCCTCAGATATATGTGCAAACAGCCTATTTTGGTACCACACCAGCTGATATTGAAAACGTAATTAATAAGCCGATTGAAAAGCAATTGAAAACGATTGCAGGAGTAAAATCCATAAAATCAAATGCACTACAAGATATTTCGGTCATTTTGGTTGAATTTAACCCCAATGTAAAAACTGAAGTTGCGTTGCAAGGAGTGCGTGATGCTATAGATAAGGCGAAGCGAGATTTGCCAACAAAGCTAGATTCAGGCCCAACGGCTCAGGATGTAAACTTTTCTGAGTTTCCGATCATGAATATCAATTTGGCGGGGAATTTCCCATTGGCCAAGCTAAAAGATTTTGCTGAAGAATTACAAGATGAAGTAGAAGCCATTCCTCAAATTACTCGTGTAGATATTGTAGGGGCTTTGAAACGTGAAATTCAGATTAATTTAGATTTGGCAAGAGTGAAATCTTCTGGCCTTACTTTTTACGATGTACAGACTGCCGTTCAGTCGGAAAACATCAATATTTCAGGGGGTGAATTGAATGTAAATGGTGTGAAAAGAACCATCAGAGTAAAAGGTGAGTTTAAAGATGTTGAGCAAATCAAAAACATTATCATACGTTCAGGCGCTGGAGCAATTGTACGCCTAAGCGATGTAGCTGAAGTGGTTGATAGCAATGAAGACCGTCAAGATTTTGCCCGATTGGATGGTAAATCTGTAGTAACACTGAATGTAATCAAACGTGGTGGAGCCAATTTGGTGGCTGCTTCTGAAAAAATTGAAGAGATTATAGAGAAATTCAAAACTGATCGATTGCCACAAGGCGTGAAAGTACAAATCACAGCTGATTCATCAGAGCGAACCAAAGAAAATGTAGACGATTTGGTGAATACAGTAATATTAGGTTTTATTTTCGTGGTATTGGTTTTGATGTTTTTCATGGGAGTGCGTGATGCTTTTTTTGTGGGACTATCTGTACCGCTTTCTGCACTTTTGGCCTTTATTCCGCTGTACTTTTTAGGCTTTACGCTTAATACAATGGTACTTTTCTCTTTCCTTTTGGGCTTGGGAATAGTGGTGGACGATGCCATTGTGGTAATCGAAAACTCTCACCGAATTTTCAATAAATTCAAAAATTTGAGTATTGTCGAATCGGTGAAATTAGCCGCCTCTGAGGTGTTTTTACCTGTATTATCAGGTACATTAACGACCATAGCCCCATTTGTACCATTACTTTTTTGGCCAGGTATTGTGGGTTCTTTTATGATTTACTTGCCTATCACCTTGATTTGTACCCTGTTCGCCTCATTGATAGTGGCTTACGTAATGAACCCCGTTTTTGCTGTGAGTTTTATGAAAAGGCATGACGAAGAGCTAGCTGAACAAAAGCATGTTGGCAGTCTTCGCACCATGCGTACTCCATTAATTGTAATGGCTGTATTAGCTTTAATTGGTTATTTGATCAATTTTGGAGTAGGAAATTTGATGGTATTATTTATTTTATTATACCTTTTCAATCATTTTATTCTTACACCAAGAATAATTATTCCTTTTCAAGAGCGAATAATTCCAGCTTTTAAAAGAGGCTATAAAAACTTGATTAATTGGATAATAACAGGTTATAGACCTGTTTGGGCCGTAATTTCTATGTTTTTCTTACTCATTGGTACATTTGTACTGATGGGAATTGTAAAGCCCAATGCCATATTTTTCCCTTCTGGGGATCCTGATTACATATATGTATATCACGTGATGCCTGTAGGCACTGCACCCACCACAACTGACTCTGTAACGAGGATTTTGGAATCGAAAATTTTGGCGGTTATCAAAGAAAATAAAGCCGAAGGAGCAGTGAATTCCATCATTTCAAATGTGGGTAAAAATGCGGGTAATCCATTCAATCCTGATCGATCAGCTACCCCACAGAAATCGAAAATTACGGTAGCTTTCAATAAAAATTCAGAGCGAGGTACCACCAATACAGCTGTGGTTTTGGATAAAGTAAGGGCTGCTCTTTTGGGAATGAAACTTCCAGGTTCGGAGCTTTCTATTGAGCGTGAGAACAACGGCCCACAAACAGGTAAGCCAATTGCGATTGAAATTGCCGGTACTGATTTCAGTGTTTTGCAAAAAATAGAAAAAGATGTTTTGGCAAAAATCCAAAACTCTGGCATTAAAGGAATAGACCAATTGAAAGGCGATTTGATTACCAATAAACCTGAAATTATTGTGGATATTGATAAGGAAAAAGCTCAACGTGAGGGCATTAGTTCTACTCAGGTAGCCATGGCTATTCGTACAGCCTTATTCGGTATGGAAGTTTCAAAATTCCGTGACGATAAAGACGAATATCCAATACAACTTCGTGTAAAATCCGACGACCGTGACCAAGTGGAAAAACTACTATCTATGAACATCACTTATCGTGACATGGTGATGGGTGGAGTGCTTCGTGATGTGCCTTTGAGTACTATTGCCAAAATAAGCTATGGCACCACTTTTTCACAAATCAACCGTAAAAATCAAGAAAGGGTGATAACATTATCCTCAGATTTAACTCCGGATTATGTAAAAAGAGCCAATGAAGTGGTAGCTCAAGTAAATGACGTGATTCAAGAAGTAGAGGTGCCAGCGGGTTATGTGGTGCGTTTGGGTGGTGAGCAAGAAGCACAGAAAGAAACAATCGATTTCCTTTTAGTGGCCTTTTTAGGAGCCATTTTATTGATATTCTTGGTGTTAACTATGCAGTTTAATTCCATCTCAAAACCAATAATTATATTTGCTACCATCGTTTTTGCCCTTATTGGTGTATTGTTGGGCTTTATGTTATTCGGGATGACATTCTCATTCGTAATGTCAGGCGTTGGTATATTTGCCTTGGCCGGCATTGTAATTAAAAACGGTATATTATTAATTGAATTTACCGATGAGCTACGTGGTCGTGGTTATGGCTTGAAAGAAGCCATCAGCGAAGCTGGTTCAGTGAGATTGACACCGGTATTATTAACTGCATTTGCAGCTATTCTAGGTCTATTGCCTTTAGCGGTTGGTATGAGTATCAATTTTGTAACCATTTTTACGGAATTTAATGCACATATTGCTTTCGGTGGTGATTCGGCAACATTCTGGGGTATTTTGGCTTGGACGATCATTTTTGGCCTAAGCTTTTCAACTATCCTTACTCTTGTGATTGTACCATGTATGTATTATTTGAATGCGAGATTACATGATAAGTTTGGCAGAAAAAAATATGCTGTTGCTGAAAAAGTGCAGGAATTGGAGCTGGAAGAAGTTTAAAGGTTGATTAGTTTTATTTAATTAAAATTGCCAACTTCCAGAAAGTTGGCAATTTTTTATAGTCATCGTTGTATGCTTCAGATAGCCCAAATAATCAATACCATTCTATTTTTGGTCATTTCTGGTCTGCACTTTTATTGGGCCTTTGGCTCTATGTTTGGCAAAAAAATAAAGGGCGCCACCTCCGTTTTACCAGAGGTGAATGGGAAGTCGGCCTTTATTCCTTCTACTTTTTCGACCTTCGTGGTAGCATTTGGTTTACTTTTATTTGCAGAAGTATCTAGCTTTGGACTAGTCAAATATTTTGATTTTCAAATGTTTAGCCCGATTATACCCTTTGGAAATCTAGCCATTTCTATAATTTTCATGATGCGTGCAATGGGGGATTTCAGACTAGTGGGCTTTTTTAAAAAGATAAAAAGCACTCAATTCGCTGAAAATGATTCGAAATTTTACTCACCACTTTGTGTTTTGATTTCAGTTTTGGCCTTTGTGATTTATTGGAATTTGAAATAGTAGCCTTTACAAATTTGATTCAGCTTTCAACCAAATCTATAAAGCCAGCAAAGAACGCCATCACACGTGCTTAGGTAGTTTCTATCTCAATCCCAATCCGCCGCATCAATTCGCTGGCATTGAAACTATGGCAAACGCCTTGTTTAATTTTATAGTCAAAAAACAAGCCACTTTCAGTAATTTCTGAACTGAAACTCAGATTCTTAATAAAATCCATTCCCTCAAACTCATCGCCTAATTCAACATCATGAGTAGAAATGATACCTGTTGCTATTTTGTTTTTTAATTGCAAAATCAATGCCTTTGCTCCAGTGTGGCGGTCTTTTGAATTAGTGCCTTTCAATATTTCATCCAACAAATAGAAAATAGGCTTCTTCTTTTCTGGTTGATTAGTCAATTGAATAAGTAACTCCAACCGCTTCAATTCTGCATAGAAAGAGGAGGTTTCGCTTTCGAGCGAATCCTGTGTACGCATACTCGTAAAAAGTTGCATCTCGGCACATTCAAAGCTTTGGGCACAAACTACAGCACCCATCGAAGCCAAAACTAGATTGATACCCACAGTTCGTTCAAAAGTACTCTTCCCCGACATATTAGACCCAGTCAAAATAATCGTTTTCCCTGTACCAGAGATTTCAAAATCATTGAATACTCTTTTACCAACACTGATTAGTGGATGACCCAATTCTTTTGCATTCAACAAAATGGTCTCCTCTGAAATTTCTGGAATCGCATAATTAGGGTTGGCAAATTGATAGCCTGCCAAGCTATTAAGCGCTTCAAATTCATGGACTACCTCTAACCAAACGGCTAAGTTGTCTCTATTTTCAGCCTTCCATTTTTCTAATTTTGAAAAATTCCGAAGATCTTGCATCAAAATAATGCCCCCCAAAGCTGCCACAGGATTAGAACGATAAGATAGGAAATGGATGTTTTTTTGTAAATCGCTCACAGCTTTCGGAGCATTCTTTACTTTATTTACCAGAACTTTCAATTTTTCATTCGCAAAATTCCTCTCCACAATCAATTGCATCAATGCTGAATAGGCTTTTAAAGTATCGCCAATCGGTTCAGTTTGTTTTAATGCATTTGATATATCTTCGTCGATTAGTTTTAGCAATATCCCATGGATTAACAACAACAGTGCAACAAACCAATAGCTATAAAATCCAAAAATTGCCCCGATTAAAACGCCTAAAGTAACAATCGGCAAATACTGGCCAAATCTGAACAATGACTTTTTAATCTTCTCATTTTCAGGATATTGGATCCATTCCAGCAAAATAGAGGTTGGTTCTCCGATTGTATCCGATTCCAATGCTGTTACCTCCAAATTTTGCCTAAAATCAATCTCCCCACTCAATTCTGTTAGGGCTTTTTGTCTTTCCAAAATTTCAGTTTTGGCTGCAGAGGTTTTCATCCAATCGCTTAAAGTTTGGGCTCCTTCAAAGGTATGGCAGCGATTGAGTAATTGGTAAAGAGAGTGTTCCCCAAATAAATCCAAATCTGAAGCGTAAAAATGGCTTTTTTCGGAAAATTCTACACCTGTTGCCATTCCAGTAAAATCATTGGAAAGTCTACTTAGCTCATTCCTGTTTATTCCAATCAATAATTTTACTTTTTTTAATGCTATTTTGATTTTTAAATGGGTATTTACCGTAAATAAAAAACCGCTAAAGCTGACAAAAAAAACTAAAATACTGAGAGCCGTGTTAAAATTCTTTGCAGCAAAATAGGTTATAATAAAAGCGAGTACGAAAATCACCCCTCTAATCAACGTCCACCTTTCACTTTTTAATTTTAATTGAAGTTCTAAAATAGAATTGGCTTGCACTCTATATTCAAAAATTGACCTTGGGTCTAGCATTTAGTTGTAGTTTGTTTTTGCAAAAATAACAGGATACTGAAACAGATTGGATAAATAATTAGGGTGTCAGAAAATTTGAACGAGAAATCTTTATAAATTAAGAAACGTACAGATTAAAATAATCGTGCCGTGTTAATTAGAATGGTTAAAAAATAATAATAGTTTGACTAAATGAATAGCCAAACTAATTATTTCAAATGCAATAAATCATTAAAAATTGAATACTGGTATTATTTCAAAAACCTATAAGTCATTTTCACTAAAAATATATTACGAGCTTGGCCTGAAAACAGATTATCTGAAAGATTTTTGCTTACCGAATCGTTGAAATTTTGCCCAACATCTGGTGTATTGCCTTGGTTCCAAACCAAGTAAAATTCTGAGCCAGCTTTGTATTCCCATCGAGCCACTAAATTGCTTCTGAACTGCACAAAATTGAAATCGGGTTTTCCAAAGCTGTAATCGGTTTTGCCGTCGGCATTTTCATCAATTAAATAGGTGCCATTTTCCAGGCTGATTTGTTTTTCCGTAAACACCTGAAAGCGTGCATCAAAGCTTTTATTTAATGGATCAATTACTTTTGCAAAATTGCTGTAAATAGGCCTTGTGATAAACGGCTGGCCATAATATTGCAGCGTAAAATCAGGGGTAATATTATAATTGAGCCTTAAAGTATAGCGTAACGTGTTTTGATTTACCTCGCTCACAATGTATTGTTTTTGGTTTTGAAAATCCACTGTACTGACATATTGGTCTTGTTTTCTGAAACTTTCGCTAACGCCTATCCCAATGTTAATAGTCATAGCGTTAACGGGTTGTGCACCAATATTGAAAAAATAATTGGTTGATCTAGCCGTTTTCTCGAAACTCCAAGAATTGCTCATTTCGGCATTAAAAGTGATTTTTTTGCGGGAATCGGTACCAGCATAAATCCAATGATTTATTCTGCCTTGTTGCCTCATGCTTGAGCCGCCTCGCAAGGCAGTATTTGACACTAAATAAGGTGTAATTGTGCTTCCTGTGCCCAAACGCCAGTTGTTTTTAAAGTTTCCGTGCATATTGGTGTTAAAAGATTGCTCTAAAAATTGCCCGCCAAAATCCCATTTGCTCCAGTGATTATAGTTAATTCTTGCGCTTCGGAAAATGCCGATTTGCTTTTGCCATTGAATACCAGCCCAAGTAAAATGGTTGATTTCGTTGGCGGTGAGCATAAAGCCAATATCGTTAATTTCTAATTCAGGTGAGCGATAAGTTATGCCTGTTTCAAACTTGAAAAGCTCACCATGTTTACCAGATTTACCTCCCTGTTTTCCAAATCGAAAAGTACCTCCTGTCCCCGTGAGAGAAGTGCGATTAGAATCCACCTCCACTTCCGTTGCATTGGTGCGTTGAAACTGGTGCTCAAAAGACATTTGGGTATTGTAAATAGTTGTTTTTGAGCCAATTATATGACTAAAAACTAAATTGCCTCGGTAATACCACTTACGTTCTTTCCAATAATGTTGGAAGTCAAATCCACCTGAATAGGCTGCTGAATTCAACGAATTATTCAAATTGTTTTCACGATTTACACCAGTCAAAATCGCTCCAATAATTGTTTGACCAGCATTAAAATCTTTCTGGATTCTGCTTACAAAAAAGTTGGTTAGGGGTTCTATTTTTTCTTCTCTTCTCGTGCTATTATTGTCAATCTCCGCATAAACTGGTCTGGTAACTGATTCTAAAAGACCAATTGACCAACCTTTTTTTGTTTTTCCACTGAATTTGGCTGCGCCGATAATGGGAGTATTTTGCGGAACTTGAGCATATTCACCATCGCCCACTTTTGGGTAGCCGTGTGGCGAACTGCCAATTCTTCGGGAGTAAAATAGCAGATCCGAATCAAGGTCAAGGCCTACTGCTGAGCCAGTTAGCTGATAATCAAAAATATTTCTGCTTTCAATAAAAAAAGGGCGACGTTCCTCGAAAAAGTTTTGAAAACCATCCAGTCTTACTTGCGAAGGATCGGCTTCAACTTGCCCAAAGTCAGGATTTATAGTAAAATCCAAAATCAAATCGCTCGTAACAGCTACTTTTCCATCAACACCCACACTTAGTTTATTGTCACGACCTTTTGCAAAAGGATTGCCAGTTTCGGGCTTATACGTTTCGGTTTTGGCTACTACATAAGGAGCGATTTCGACCTGTTTTTGAGATTTTATGCCTTTTAAACCATGCAATTCACCAAATTCACTTACCCAACCCCCAGCACTTTGCGGAATGTATTGCCAAATTGATCGTTCTTCCTTTCTAAATAGCCTTCGGTTAATCTGAATACCCCAAACTTTTTCAGGTTCATTACCAAATCGCAATTGGCTAAACGGAATCTTTATTTCTGCAGCCCAGCCATCCTTATTAATGCTCGTTTTTGCAAACCAGATCGGATTCCAACTTTCGTCAAACTGGCCGTTATTACTTATAAACTCATCGCCTCGCACACCTGAGGCAGATACGGTAAACGAAAAAGCAGTGCGTTTATCATGATAGCTATCGATATGTATTTCTACCCAATCACCTGGAAACTGGTCTCGTCGGCTCATCCGTTTTATAATTGAATCGGGCTGAGCATCAAGGCATAGATAGCCTACATACAAAAATTTATCATCATACAATATTTTAAATTTGGTAGGCTGCCCCGGTGCTTTGCCTTCGTTGGGTTGGTATTGAGTGAAATCCCCTGCCCACTCAACTGACTCCCAAGCTTTATCGCCCAAATTGCCATCCAATCGAATTGTCTTTGTAGTTTTTTGTGTGAAATACTGGCGTTTTTCTATTTTAAAGCTATCCGTTTTTGTTTTTTGGGCAAAAATATTGGCAATTAAAAGGCAGAATATGCCAATTAGAGTAAGGTTTTTCATGATTTCGTGCTTGGTTTATTTTGTATCATGGAATGGCCAATTTAAACTTCCTGCTTTAAGTTGGAGCAAGTGAATAGCCATTTCATGAATAGTAGTTGAATTAGAATTATGGAATGACCAATTGCCAGCCATTCCATAAAATTTTATAGTTACCCCTTAAGCTTTATTTGTAGATGCTGATTTTACTGTAGTGGTTGCATTTTATTTTCTTCAAAAATTATTTGAAATTTACTCTGCAAGAGAAATTTCAACAGCACCCATTTTTCCAATTTCTCCATATTTTTTTTCGGCATTTTTAGCCGACAGTTTTTTAAGGTTATATTTCTTTTCAGTAAGTTTAATGGTGTTGTCCAACTTCATGGATATGCCATCAACGACTAAATGATACACTTTACCAATAAAAGTGAAGTCGCCATCGCCCACAAAATTATTTCCTTCGATTGAAACAACCACTTTGCCTTTGAAATAGAGCTCGTGGTTAGTTTCAGACCAATGCAATTTTGTAGCGTAAAATGTACCTGAGGCATCTTTCGAATTATCATTTTTAATCCATTCTGAACCAACATTTTTATTTGAAAGAAGAAAGTTCTTGTTCTCATTTAATTCTAAAGACTTATTAGTCGGTAGGTTATGATTATTTTTCAACTCCAAATTCCTGTTCAGTTTAAGGTTATTTTCCAACACTACCGACTTATTCAATTGGAGGTTCCTATTAAGAACCAATTGATAATTGGTAGAAAGTGTGGTCAGTTCCGACTCTTTTTGTTGGCTAAATGAAGGCAAAGCAAGGCTTGAGCCGGCAATTAACAATGTGCCGATGGCTTTTGAATTTTTCATGTTTTCGTTTTTGTTTAAGTTTTCACTTAACATGATGTTATTATTCAAATCGGTGGCAGTAGTTGAGTCTGTTTTCGAAAAATTTTCCAATTTCTCGGTTAAAATTACATTTTCAGCCAAAATAGAGTCATTTAAAACCCCACTTTTTGTGTCAAATTTATTTTGATAAAAAAGGTTAGCTTCTGGTTTTGATTTCAAAATATTCAACACAAAATATACTGTTGGAACAATCAAAGCCATTGAAATACAGACTTTTACAAAACCGCTAAGGATCGTAACGGTTGGCGCTGCATTTGAAATAGGAACTTTGCTAAAATCCAACGAATCAATTGAAAAGTGCTTTTGCGGTAATATTTCGAAATTATAGAACTGATTTTTGTAAAACTTATCGACATTCCAAAGCTTGAAGGGAAGTGTAAAAAACAGCAAAAAACTATATTTACTATCCTTTTCTTCCTCTTTCATTTCCATTTTTTCGGCAAGTATCAATCTGATTTTCTTTCTAGCCCTTGCCAAATGCGACTTCGATGTACCATCACTTATTCCCAATTCTTGAGCAATTTGAATATGTGAAAAATGATCAATCACATACATATTAAACACCAGTTTATGGTGTTCGGGTAGCTGATTTATAGCTTCTAAAAGTTCCTCTTCTGTGAAATAATGTTCATTTTTGGTGTGATTTACTTCTTGGGTTTCCATGGTGATTTTCTCATAAGCTATCCATTCATCCAAGTAAGTTTTTTTCTTTTTTTCACGAAGAAATTGTAAAGCCACATTCACCACAATACGCCTCAACCAAGCCTCAAAAGGGCCTTTGCCTTCGAAAGTAGCCGATTTTTCATAGGCAATTATGAATGCATCATGTGCCAAATCTTCAGCGGTTTGATTATCAGCAGTGTATCGGTAGCCAATACCAATCATTTTGCCGATGTTTTGGCGGTAAATTTTCTCCCAAAAATGCTTATTTGAATCAATCACAATAATTAGTTTTTATCAATGATGCAATTTTTCCAAATGGTGGCAGTATTATTTTTAGAAATTTAATACTGCCACTTTTTTAGGTTTACTTTTTCTTCCTCAAAAGAATTTTACCATTCAGGGATTTCATCATCAATTCTGGCCCGCCGCCGTTAATTTTGCCTTGAATAAAGTCATCTTTTGAGATTTTGTACATGCCTTTTTCCTTATCAGAGCTGGTTTTAACTTTTGTTTCACGGTTTTCTTCAATATCAAAATCCGTTAAAATATCCCCAAAAGTTGAGCTCAATTTTACATTGGCCTTAAAATTGGATGGAAAAGTTACATCCACCACACCATTCACGGTGCTAAATGCCATTGGCGTACTATTCGTAACTGAGTTTAATGTTACCACCAATGGGCCATTTACTGTGTTTGCTACTACTGAGCCATCAATTCCCGTCATATTAATGCCCCCATTTACGTTTCTAATTTCATGGTTTCCATCCACATTTTCCACCGAAATGTCGCCGCTGTTAACAGTACTGAGGTTCAATGAAAATTTTTGAGGAACCTTAACTACCAGATTTACGGCGACATTCGGTCGGTCAACATTCACATCAACTTTATTATTTTTTTGCGAAACATTTAATTCAAAACCACCTGTCGAGGAAAGCTTTCTCATTCCATTGGAGTTTCCATTTCCTTTATCATTGATATTAATATTTGTGTTGATATTGATATTAGAATTATGATTTTTCTCCTTTTTATTAGAACCTGTTGTGGCATTGATAATCACTTCTTTACCAGCATAAGATATCACTTTTATTGAGCCAAAAACCAAGTCGATATCTAATGACCCAGGTTTTGCAGGATCTGATAATTGCACTGAAATTTGCTCAGATTCTTGACTTTTTACCAATTTTGAACTCCCCAAAATCAGTAATGTAATTGCGAATATTGTTGTTATTTTTTTCATTGTTTTCAGCCCCTAGCCCCCATAGGGGGAATATTTACGGAGTATTTTAAATTATTAATTAAACTTATTTTTGTCTCTTTTCTCTTTTCTAAAAGGGCGACCAAAAGGGTACGCCCCTACTATCATTAACATCTAATTCTCCATGTCTCTTCCTAACATCTAGCATCAAATTTCTCACCTCTAAATGGATGCTTTCTTAATATAAATATTCCCATTAAACGTTTCAAAACTTAGGTTTTTGCCCCCGCTTCCGAAGCGAACAATGTCTGTTTTATTTAGCTTTTGGGTAGTTTTTCCGTTGCGCTCTTCAGTGGTTTTTGTGATTTTATGTGGAAGCTTTTCTGTATTTTCAAAGTCGGTATAGAACTCGCCATTGAATGATTTGAAGCTACAATCTGCCGAAAAATTATTGGGCAATGTTACCGTCATTTTGCCATTTAGGGTATAAAATTTAGCGTTGTCAGGAGGTGAAGCTAAAAAATTAATCGCTACTTCACCATTGATGGTATGTACATCGTAAGCCGCTTTTACATTGTTCAAAGTAATTTTTCCATTGACGTTATTGGCTTTAATCGGGCCGTCAATATTGGTAATGTTTATGTCGCCATCATTCACCGTAGAAATAATCAAATTCATCGATTTAGGCACTTTTATGGTATAATCCAAGTGATAATTATAATGGATTTTTCTGTCATTTCCCCAGTTTCTGTTTCTATTTGGCCGTGTATCATAGGGCTCTTTTATATACACAATTAGGCTGTCGTTTTGCTGATCCATGTTGAGTTTAAATTCATTTTTTCCAATTTCTAAGTCTTGTTGAGTTTTTGCTGAAATGGTCTTATCCACCTCAATCAATACTTTATTGCCCTCATAACCTTCCACTTTTATGGAGCCTTGAATATTGTACAGTGCCAACACATCATTGGCTTTTACTGTAAATTCTTTACTGATATGTTCTTTAAAATCAGGCTTTTGTGCTACTGATTTTGAGCATGAAATTAGCGTTATGGCTAAAAATGGGATAAATAATTTTTTCATCATTTTGTTTGTTTTAGTTTTTGTTTCTTTTTTGTAAAAATGTTTTCTCAAATGTGATTGGTTAGTAATCTGACAAACTGCTATGCGTTTAGCCGAGCAAAATCCCCTCCTCGGCGGGGTGCCTGTCTCGAAAGCTTTCGGGATCGGCGGGGTGGGTTATTCTTTCTAGGTATTTACCCCTTCTATCAGGCGTCCCGAAAGCTTTCGGGACAGCCAGCCACCTTCCCAAGGGAAGGATTAAACTCTAAGCTTTTGACAATATTATCCAATCCAAATACTTAAAATATTTGATAAATAATTGTATTTCAAACTTTTATATGATTTGTAGTTTCTTTACGGATTGTTCCAACTTTTGTTTTACGCCTGAATTGAGTTGCTTATTTTCAAGTAATTTTTTGAACGATTTTACTGATTTTTTTTCCTGTAATTGAACCAACGCATCCGCCATAGCGACTTGCATTAATGGGCTTTCTTGTTTGAGTAAAGAAGCCACCAAACCTTCCCGAACTATGGGATTCGCACCCAATTCTACCAAAGCGTCCAGTGTAACGAGACGTACATTTTCGTTTTCATCGGTATTAAGTGTTGTGAATAAAGCCTCAAGGACCTTGTCGTTCACTTTTGGCAGCTCTTGGGTGTACGAAACCGCCTTCATTCGCTCGGTTGCAGTTGGATTTTCGAGCATAGTGAGCATCATCATTTCCTTTAGCTCATGCACTTCTTCGGAAAGAGCCGCCACATCAGTTTTTGGGTTTTGAACCGATTTTTGAAAGAACATTCCACCCAAAACGCCCACCACCAAAATAGAAGCCGCCACTGCCCATCGTTGCCAATTACCGATTTTTAAAGTGACTTTTTGTCTATTTTGTTGCTTGAATTCGGTAAGCATTGCATCAAAATTAGCTTGGATTTTAGGACTTGGCTCAACTGTTTTTAAAATGTCCAAATGCTCCCAAAATGCCTTAACTTCCTCAAATTCAGTCGCAAATTCTGGTGACTCCAAAATCAATTTTTCAACTTTTTTGCGATCTTCATCACTCAGGCTATTTTGCAAATAACCCAATATTTTCATCTCTAATTCGCTGTTATCCATTTTAATTCAATTTCAAATAAATACTTCTCAATTCTTGCACTGCTCGGTACACTTTCACTTTTATATTGCCTTCTGTTGTTTGTAATATTTCGGCAATTTCTTTGTAATTCAATTCTTGATACTTGCTCATTATCAATACTTCACGTTGATCTTCTTTTAGCTTACTTATTGCCAATCTGATATTTTGTTCCTCCTCATTTTTTATATAATGCCTATCGATTGGGTTTTCAATATGGTTTCCATTCATTTTCAATGTCACATCCGCCTCATATTTGATTCGACTGGCTTTTTTTGAGGTATCAATCAATGCATTTCTTGCCAAATGGTACATCCAAGTTCTGAATTCGCCCTCACCAGTGAAGGTATGTCGGTATTTAAGCATCCGATAAAAAACCGTTTGCACCAAATCTTCAGCATCCACCCTTTGGCCAGTAGAGTGATACAAAAACCCATACAATTGCCGATTATAACGGTCAAACAGCAGCCCCATTTTGTCAATGTCGCCCTCTTTCACTCTGAGCATAAGGCTGTTATCTGTCGAAGAATCCAATGGACTAAATTATATTTTAATAAAATTAATTTTATTTTTTTAACCAAATACAATTTTTGTATCTGAGCAATTTGATAGTGAAAACTTCGACCCAAATGAAAGGTTACAAAATATTTCAAAATAATTCAGTAATAGATTAAAAGTAAATTTGACTTATGATTTCGATTGATAATATCTTTTAATAATCACTTTTTGGAGTTCTTTGATGATGATCAGCTCGGTAATTTCCCCTAAGAAATCAGTATGTTTTTGAGGAGTCATGGCTTTTTTTATATCTTTTTCCAAAATATCAATTCTGTACAAAATAGGATAAAGGCTCTCTATTCTACTGGAAAAGCCATCTCTCAAATATTTTTCTAGCTGCCCGTACAAATATTGATAACTTTTCTCAGCCTCCTCATTAAAGTGCAACTCTTCGCCAAACATGCTAAAATCTTTGATAATTTGGGCGATTAATTCCTTAATAATTTGACTGATATCACGTTGTTGAGTTAAACTTTCTCTCCAAATTTTTGGCAATTCTATCTTCAAAATCCTTTTTATTTTAATATTATTTACCCAAAATTATATTTTAAATGTTAATTAATTGCCTCATGTTAAACCTTTTGAATACTTTTGTCGTCATATATGCATTGGGAAATTTATAAAAATTAAACTAAGATGTCATTTAAAATAGAATCTAAATCATATTTTAAACCAATTGGCTCGCTTATATTGATGGCCAGTTTCCTCTTTGTATTAATTAATTGTACCAAAAATTCGGTGGAAGACCCTCTCCCAGAGCCAAATGCAGTGGAGGAACCAAGCAGTTTCGGCCTCATTCAAGACAAAATCTTTACTCCCACCTGCGCCACGTCGGGTTGCCATGAATCTGAGAAAGATGGTAGTTTTCAACAGCACGGCTTAGTTTTGGCAAAAGGTAAATCATATAAAAACCTTTTGGGCATTTCTCCAAAGAATCAAACAGCCATTGATGATAAGTTAAAATTAGTAACTGCTTTTAAATCAAGCGAAAGTCTTCTTTACCATAAACTAAATTGGAATACTGAACATCATGGAAAAACCTATGGAAGCCCGATGCCTTTGGGCGGCAAATCTCTTTTTGCGGGTCAAATAGAGTTTATTCGACGATGGATTGAGGCCGGGGCTCCTGAAAAAGGAGATATAGTGGATAAAACTTTGCTCGATGACAAAACTGTGGCAGTGGTTGATGAAACCAATTTTGCAGCTTTGGAGGCTCCAGCGGCTAATGAAGGCTTTCAATTAAAAGTAGAGAAATTTGAAGTGGCCCCAAATTTTGAACGTGAGCTTTTTGTACGACGTGAAATGGGCAACAAAACAGAGGTTTATGTAAACAAACTAAAGTTTAAGAGCCGAACAAACAGCCATCATATGGTGGTGTATGCGTTCAAAGAGAAGGCTGTATTACCACCCCTCAATGTAATTCGTGATTTACGGAACCCAAACAACACTTTAAATATTCTTACTGCTATTACCATTGGCGATCATATATTTTTGGGTGGTGGTACTGACTCGCAACAGGAATATGTATTCCCTGAGGGCTCGGCTTTATTGCTGCCTGCCAACGCCACGGTTGATTTGAACCCTCATTATTTTAATAAAACCAATTCAACTAGATTTGGAGAGAACTATGTCAATTTTTATACTACTGACAAGACCAAGATACAAAATGTGGTGAATATGTTAAATTTGGCTAACCAAAATCTTTCTATTGAGCCCAATGAACGAAAAACTATTACCAAATCATGGATATTTAATACGGCTAATAAAATTGTGATGCTCACGTCCCATACTCATAAATTGGCGGAAAAATTTGTAATTAAAATCAATGGTGGCAGCCGTGATGGCCAAGTGGTCTACGAAACCACAGATTGGGAGCACCCTCTCATTAAAAATTTTACTGAGCCTCTTTCACTACTCAAAGGTGAGGGACTTACCTCTGAAGTAACCTATTTCAATACCACTACTAAAACCGTTAAATTTGGCCTTACAAGTGAAGACGAAATGGACATTATTTTCGGTTATTATTATGAGGTAAAGTAATAACCCACGTTGCCCAAACTCCTACTGAACCCTGTTATTAGTTTCAATTGTTGGCGAATTGGCCCAATACTTCTCATCTTAAGCTTTTACTTTTTCAAGAAATTATTGAAAAAAGTTGCCTTTGGAGGCATTTAAATTTAACGGATGGACGATTACACTATACTAAATTATTCTAAAGCTTAATGGAAGAAATTATCTAAACTCCTTTCGTAATTTTCGCCGCTTAGAAGGGGCATTAATTTGGCAGTTTTTATTTGGCTTTCATGCAATTTTACATTTGTTTCTTAATCAGTAAGAGAAACAAGCAAAATCCAGATTTATACCCTTTGAGATAAATTAATTGATGTAATTGTTTGCAATTTTCATTTTTTTACGACTAATCAATTGAGTCAAGTTTGATATTGTTAAAAACTTTTAATCAATTAAATTATGAAACCTAAAGACAGATGGGTAATTGGAATCATTGTATTTGCAGTGGTAATTATTTGGTTTTTCCTTTTTGGAATTGGTATGTTAATTGATTCTAGTATTTATCGAAATGCAATGAAAAATGGCATTTCCGATTTTTCTTATTTTATATCGGCAATAATAACATGGACGCCCACAAATGTTGGGTTACTCTGTATAATTTCAGGTATAGCCGGTAGATTGGGCAACATGATTATTAATTTACCAAAAAATGGTGAATTTAAGACATCAACCCTTTTATATGGTTCATTGACTGGCTTAATTATTTTTATCATGTTTGTTTCTGTTCTTTTTCTTGCGGTTGATGATCCTTTTGGGTCTACTTCACCAGCAAATTATACAAAATTAGCCTCAACAATATCTCTGATTACTTTTATTTGTGAATACAACCCTACTGTATTTGAAAAATTAATGCTTAGAGTAGGCTCAAATGTTGCAAAACCAGAATAACTATTTTCACTTAAGTTTTATATGAAATTTAAGAGGTTTAAAAATGGTGTTTGGTTATTTACATTTCTTTAACTGAACAAATGTACCAA
>JAZKGO010000097.1:36644-46690 GCA_040385875.1 Bacteroidota bacterium | reverse complement strand
TATACTCATGAAAAAGGTAAAATTATTATTAATAATAACTGGAATTAGTTTAGCTTTAACAAGCTTTGGTCAACAAGCAAGGCTCAACAAAACAGCGAATGTTCGCTCTGGTGCAGTTATACATGAGCAGGCAATTGAGAGTATTATTGCAAGTAATAAAGTAGCTGAAAGTTCAAACGTTCATTATGAAGCAGGGAAATATGTTTTGATGTTACCTGGTTTCAAAGCGGATAATAAGGCGATATTTAAAGCCAATATAGCCGATGTATCAAGTCAGCCGCAGTCTTCTGAAATTAATTCAATAATGTTGAAAGGAAAACCAAATCCATTCTTGAATGTTTCAGAAATTGAATTTTCTCTTCCTCAAACTGGTAAGGCTTCAATGGTAGTATTCACGGAACTAGGTGTACCTATTTCAAAATTATTCACCCAAGAGCATTTTGAAAAGGGGAATTATTCAAGAAAGTTCAATGGAGAATTTCTAACAGCAGGTCTTTATATAGTTTCATTGGCAGATGATTTTGGCAATAAAGCTACTATCAAACTTGAAAAGAGGTAACTATCTTACTATTTAGTATTGAATAAAAGCCCCAAATTTGGGGCTTTTTTGTATTTTTGTCCGAAGAAACAAAGACATACAATTGTATAGATACTTATTTAAAAGAATTATTGATATTATTGGTTCTTCAATAATCTTATTTATTTTTTCACCAATATTAGTCATTATTTTAATAATCCTTTTTTTTTCGAATAATGGAGACCCGCTTTTTTTTCAATTAAGGCCTGGCCTTAATGAAAAAGTATTTAAGATTATTAAGTTTAAAACAATGAATGACAACAAAGACCTAGAGGGAAATTTGTTGCCAGATAATCAAAGAATGACAAAAGTGGGTAGATTTATTAGAAAAACAAGTTTAGATGAATTGCCCCAAATGATTAATGTTCTCAAAGGTGAAATGTCATTAATTGGACCACGACCGCTATTGGTTCAGTATTTGCCTTTATACAATGATTTTCAAAAAAAAAGACATTTGATTAGACCAGGTATTACTGGTTGGGCTCAAGTCAATGGGAGAAATGCAATTTCTTGGCAGCAAAAGTTTGTTTATGATATTTGGTATGTCGATAATTTGAGTTTGTGGTTGGATATAAAGATTGTCTTTCTAAGCATAAAAAAAGTATTTACTAAGGAAGGTATTAATGTTTCTGATTCACAGACTATGGAAATATTTTTAGGGAATAATGAGAACTAATATATTAATTACCTCAGCTGGTCGAAGGGTTTCGTTGGTTAAATCTTTTCAAGTCGAACTAAAAAAACTTTATCCTGATGCTAAAGTTTTTGCAGCAGATTTAAAACCTCAATATTCAGCAGCTTGCCAAATTGCGGATAAATTTTTTAAAGTTGGTTCGATTGATAGTCCCAATTATATCAATGAATTACAAGAAATTTGTAATTCGAATAATATTGGGATTGTTATTCCCACTATTGATACGGAATTAAAAATTCTTTCAGAAAATAGACATAAATTTATTGATGTTTTGGTTCTGGTTTCAGATAAAAATTTCATAAATATCTGTAGAGATAAAAGGCTAACACATAGTTTTTTTATCCAAAATGAAATAAGCATTCCAAAGCAATTTGATAAATACAATCCAAAATTTCCTTTGTTTATTAAACCAAATAATGGAAGTCTTAGTGCAGATATTCATTTGATCCATAATAAAGATGAAATATCCACTAAATTTTTATTAGAGGATAAATATATGTTTATGGAATATTTATCACCTACGGAGTATTCTGAATTTACAATAGACTTATATTATGATAAAAATTCAAATTTGAAATGCGTTGTTCCAAGAAAAAGAATCGAGGTGAGAGGTGGGGAAATAAGTAAAGGAATAACTACTAAAAATGAAATTGTCTCTTTTGTTAAGAATAAGTTAAACCGCATCAGCGGTGCAATTGGTTGTTTAACAATGCAGGTTTTCTTAAATAATATAAATGATCAAATTATAGGAATTGAAATAAATCCGAGATTTGGAGGAGGTTATCCTCTAAGTTATTTTGCCGGGGCAAATTATCCAAAGTTTATTATTCAAGAGTATTTATTGAATGAAGAAATTGAATATTTTGAAGGATGGGAAGAGAATACTTTGATGCTAAGGTATGATTCTGAAATAATAATACATGAGTAATTTAATAGTATTTGATCTTGATGATACTTTATACAAAGAAATTGATTTTTTAAAATCTGCGTATTTAGCAATTTCAAATATTTTGGATCTAGATAATGAAATTCTTTATGATTATATGATCAAATGCTATTTTGAAAAAAAGGATGTATTTGAATTACTAAGTAAGAAATATTTAATAACTAAAAGTGAGCTCTTAGGCATATATAGAAACCACAAACCTGTTACGTTACCTACTGAAATAAACATAAAAAGAGTCTTAAATTCTTTTAAAAAAAAGGGTAATTTTTTAGGATTAATTACTGATGGAAGATCATTAACACAGAGAAACAAATTGGTATCCCTTGAGATTGAAAAGCTATTTGATTTAATAATTATTTCTGATGAGTTTGGTTCAGAAAAACCTTGTGAAAAAAACTATTTGATGTTTGAAAGATTTGAAGTTGATAGAAGATTCTACATTGGAGATAATCCAAATAAAGACTTTTTAACACCCAATAAATTGGGTTGGACAACAATTTGCTTGTTAGATAATGGTAAAAATATTCATAAGCAAAACTTTAGCCTACCTAGTGAATATTTACCCCATATAAAAATTAAAAATTTATTTGAATTAGACCAAATTTTATAGAAATATCAGAATGTTAAGAAAAATAGTTCTTAAAATTTTAAAAGCAACGGCATTTGATTTTAAAATTTCACATCACTACACTAAGTCTAAGTTCTTTTTAAATAGTTACCAACACAAAGGTTACTGGTTTCATGGTGAGAAAAGGGAACAAAATACAGTTAAAAATTTTATTGATTGGATAAGGCCTAACGATTTTGTTTTAGAAATAGGAGGCCATATCGGCTATTTTACGGTATTATTTGCAAATTTGGTCGGAGAAAATGGTACAGTTTATGTTTTTGAGCCAAGCAAAAAAAATATCTTTTATCTAACCAAAAACATTCAAAATTTACCAGAAAAAATTGAAAAGATTGTATCAATAGTGGAAAAAGGAGCTGGAGATTTAAATGGGAGACTGGAATTTTTTATTGATCCTATAACTGGCCAAAACAATTCTTTTGTAAAAAACTTCGACGGCTTTTTTAAAAACAGAGAAGTTTCTGCTGAAACAAATGCTGAATTAATTTCAGAACAAGTTGAGGTAGTTAAATTAGATACATTTTTCTCAAATTTAAATAAGTATCCAAATTTTGTAAAAATTGATGTAGAAGGTTTTGAATGGAATGTAATAAGCGGTTTTAAAAAAATTATTGAAGCAAATAGACCTAATTTGATGATTGAAATTCAGGCTGATCAAGAAAATATTATCAATTATTTTCTTGAAATAAACTATGAAATATTCAATGACAAAATGATGAAAATCAATTCATTTGATAATTATGAAAAGCTAAAAACACCAAATATTTTTTTTAAATACAATTAATGTCTAACCAAAAAATCTGGCTTTCTTCCCCGCATATGGGAGGATCAGAAAAAAAGTTTGTTGACGAAGCTTTCGAAACCAATTGGATTGCCCCTTTGGGACCCAATGTCGATAATTTTGAATTGGATTTGGCTAAATACACCGGTGCAAAATATGCAGCAGCTTTGTGTTCGGGTACGGCCGCCATTCATTTGGCTTTAATCATGTTAAATGTTAAAGCTGGGGATGAAGTTATTTGTTCTTCATTTACTTTTTCTGCTTCTTGCAATCCAATTGTTTATCAAGGAGCTATTCCCATTTTTGTGGATTCGGAACAGAGAACTTGGAATATGGATCCAGAATTATTGGAGATGGCCATCAAAGACAGAATTGACAAGGGCAACAAACCCAAAGCCATAATATTAGTTCATTTATATGGCATGCCTGCCGAAATGGAATCGATTGTAACGATTTCAAATAAATATGAAATTCCAATAATCGAAGATGCTGCAGAAGCTTTAGGGTCTACTTATCATAGAAAAGCTTTGGGTACTTTTGGAAGAGTTGGGATATTATCTTTTAACGGCAACAAAATAATCACCACCTCTGGTGGTGGTGCTTTAATCTCAGATGATGAGAGGCTTATCAAGAAATCAAGATTTTTGGCTACTCAAGCACGTGATTCAGCTCCCCATTATCAGCATTCTGAAATAGGCTATAACTATCGGATGAGCAATATATGTGCAGGGATTGGCCGTGGCCAGATGGAGGTAATTGACCAGCGAGTATCTCAAAGACGTAACAACTTTGAATTTTATAAAGAAAATCTTCAGGGCATTTCAAGTATTACTTTTGTCAATGAACCTTCCGGCTATTTTTCCAATAGATGGCTTACCACTATTTTATTGGAAAATTTTGAACAAAGAGAAACAATAAGATTGGCGTTGGAGAAGGTTAACATTGAATCAAGACCATTATGGAAGCCGATGCACATACAGCCAATTTTCCAAAATTATCCACAATACATTAATGGTACTTCTGAGAATTTATTTGAAAGAGGTTTATGTTTGCCATCTGGTTCTAATTTGACCGAAAATGATCTCAAAAGGGTAATCGAAACAATTGAATCGGTTGTCATTTAGTGTCGATGTGTGGGATGGAGAAAAGGCAATGTATTGATTGATTTTTTTATGCCAAATTGAATGGCAAAATTTGATTCTAATAAATCTCCAAAATCTCCTGCCAAAGTTACATTTCCATTGATTCCGCCTAATATTGATCCCAAGTCTTTATTGACATTTACTAAAAAAGAGGATTGATAAATGCCTCTTAATGGAGTACCTATACTCCCCCAATTTTTTGAAAATGAAAATCTCGATTCAAAATTATATTCATTGAGAATAGCTCCATTCATGCCAAAATAATAGGATTGAACTTTATTGTTGGAAAAAATCAAATCGAATTTCTTCGAGGTTGAATTTGGATATTCGTATTTTGTCAATAAAAATGGAGTGCCAATACTGGTTTTGTTAAAACTCCAACCATCCCTGAACTGGGTATTATTAAAATAATTATCCAGCCCTCTGGTACTTGTCGACAATGGATTATCCCCGTTGAAAGGCCCCCCTTGATTCAAGGTATTCAAGAATTCAAAAACAATTTTATTGATTTTAATATTTTGATTCAAACTGTTTTTAAATGAGACACTTATTCCATTGAGTCCATCAGTGATATTATTTAAATAAAAAAGGGAGCCATCATCAAAAACGCTTTGTCGGTAAATCAATATTTTTGTTTTTGAACCATTCAATTCAATAGCAAAATCTAACGAACCTAAATGATTGCCAACTCGATTCAACACTTCATTTGCGCCAGCAAATCTTGTGCTATCCTCACCAACGGCACTTCGGCCAGTTACTATATAAAAATAGTCGCTCAATGACGAGCCAAACCGTCCATTTTCAGAATAATTGCCTTTGGGATCCGGAAATAAAATTTTACCACCCCACTGCGCTTGGTGGTTCAGTCCCGCATAAAGCTTTAATTTATAATTGGGTTTGCCAATCCTAAAATAGAGGCTTTTTTGATGAAGCATAACACCTTTTGCATCGTCACGGTCTCTATTAAACCAGCCATGAGCATAATTCCCTTTCAATGAAAACAGTCCTGAAGCACCTATAGGGGTATAATTTGGAATCGATATTTGAATTTTAGGGAGTGGCAAAGCATTGCCCGACCAAATATAGGATCCAGAACTCAAAGTGGTATCCACTAATCCCTGGATTTCTTCCCTGCGGCCTGCATACAATTCAAAAGCACGCCATTTAGCTTTTGCATACGCCTGTTGCACAATAAATTTGTTCTGCATACCAACAAAACCACCAATATTCAGGCCATACCCCCAGTCAATTTTGCTTTCATCGTTTTGGTAGTCTGATTGAGCTCCCGCAAATAATGCTAAAGTTTGTCCTTTTGTAGGCACTTTGCCAAATTTGTTGGCTCGCATCCAAAATGGAGTGGTTTCGGTGCCTAATATAGCGTTAGCTTCAGTTTGAAAGCTGTTTTCCCGTTGGCATAGGACTATATTTACAAAGGATATTGAAAAAACTAAGAAAGGAATAATCGCTTTTTGAAATGACATTATTTCCTAATATCTAGTTTTTCGAAAATTGAATTATTACTCAAATATTCTGGTACATAATATTTGATGCGCTTAATAATTGCCGAAATGGAATCATTTTCCAAAAGGCTTTGAATTTCGGCTACTGCGATTTCCATTTCGGCAAAAGAAAATGCAGGCACCTGAGCTCTCATAATTTTTGGATGATGAGTCGTAATGGTATTTTCATTATCATTTAGAAGTTCTTCGTAGAGCTTCTCCCCTGGCCTAAGGCCTGTAAATATGATTTTTATGTCTTTGCCTTCCTCCAGACCTGAAAGCTGTACCATCTTTTTAGCCAAATCAATTACTTTTACTGGCTGCCCCATGTCAAATACATATACCTCAGACCCCTGACCCATGGCTCCTGCTTCCAGTACCAATTGTGAAGCCTCAGAGATCGTCATAAAATACCGGGTTATTTCAGGATGTGTAACGGTTACTGGCCCTCCTGCCTTAATTTGTTTTGTAAAAAGTGGAATTACCGATCCGTTTGAGCCTAAAACATTTCCAAACCTTGTGATAATGAACCGGGTGGAACCCAAACTATTCATGCTTTGAGTATACATTTCTGCCACTCTTTTGGTTGCTCCCATTACATTAGTGGGATTTACAGCCTTGTCTGTTGAAACCATTACAAACTTATTGGCATCAAACTCCACAGAAAGATCTGCAATTATTTTGGTCCCCAAAATGTTTACTTTTATCGCCTCATAAGCGTTGTTTTCCATCATTGGCACATGTTTATAGGCTGCCGCATGAAAAACAATATCGGGTTTATATTCGCTAAAAATTTTTCTTAACCTTAATTCATCCGTTACATTGGCAACAATCACTTCAAGTTGCGTTTGAGTTAAATAATCTTTAAAGTTGGCTCTTAACTCATACTCAAAATCAAATAATGCTGACTCCCCTTGATCAATTAACAATATTTTATCAGGGGCAAAACGTAATAATTGTCTTATTATTTCGCTACCAATCGAACCTGCAGCGCCTGTAACTAGTATTACTTTGTTAGTTAATTCTTTTTGTATCTTATTGATATTGAGGTTAATAGTGGGCCGTTCGAGTAAATCTTCAATTTTGATTGAATGAATTTGATCAGTATTAAATTCGCCATTGATAAAATGATTGATTGGGGGCACTGTTTTAATTACAATCCCACGCTTCAGAAAAATTTCTGCGATTTCATTTTTATGGGTAATGGGAATATTGTTGATGGCTAAAATAATTTCAGTTTCTTTGTTAAGGTCTTTCCTAGCAAGCAGATTTTCCAATGTATAGACAAAGGCTCCCTCCATTGTTTTATTGCATAGAGAAGAGTTGTCATCAATAAAACCTTTAATAGTATAAGGTTTTTTTTTGTCATTTAGTAAAACTCTTTTCGTAACTCTACCTAAGTCGCCTGCTCCATAGATGTAAACATCCGTAGTATTACGATTCGGCTTAAACATTTTATCGTACAAAAACTTCACTAAAAATCGACTGCCAATTAGAAAATAGAGACATATAACAAAGTCAATAAGAAGAATTTGGGTAAGAATATGAAATTGGGTTTCACCATAAATATTACGAATAATTACAAGCTCAAATAGTTTAATAATTAGACTCCCTGTGGCCACTGTTTTGAAAAGAATCACCACATCTTCTATACTGGTATGTCTAATAATTCCGGTATAAGCCTTGAATACTAAATGAACCAGTAATCTTATTATTATGAAATAAATAAAAGGAAGTAGTTGAAAATCAATGTTTTCTATCCTGAAGGTAAATCTTAATGCAAAAGCAACTATATAGGATACAGATATGATCATCATATCCATGACCAAAATCAGCCATTTTGATACAAACTTCTCTCCGTACTTTTCAAAAAGTAAATTTCTCATAGGGAAACCATCACTATCACGTTGCAGTTTGCAATGCTTATTTGTAATCTATAAATCTGAAATATGAATATAAATGGTTCAAAAATAACCAATAAAAGCCCTATATCCCAATATTTTGTGTTGTAACTTTGTAATGATTTATTAAGTGGTAAAAATAAATAATATAATTTTTGCTATATAGATTATGATAAAAGAAATTAAAACTTTGATTTACAAGGATTTACAGCTTGAATGGAGGCAGAAATATGCGCTGAATGGGATGTTGCTTTATGTTATTAGTTCTATTTATATATGCTACATGAGTTTTAGGTTAAAGTCTAATGAAATTAACAATATCACCTGGAATACCCTTTTTTGGATTATCATACTTTTTACTGCGATTACTTCTATTTCAAAAAGCTTTATTCAAGAAAGAGAGGGAAGACTCCTCTACTATTACACTTTAGTAAGTGCCGAAAGTGTAATCATTTCTAAAATTATCTATAACAGCTTGATCTTGTTGGTATTATCAACATTAGGCTTCGTTTTTTATTTGATAATAATGGGAAATCCAGTCCAAGATATTTGGATGTATTATTTATCAATTGCATCGGGTTCTATTGGATTTGCTTCGACCTTGACTTTAGTGGCAAGTATCGCCTCAAAATCAGAAAACTCTGCTATGCTGATGGCTATTTTGAGCTTTCCAATAGTGATTCCGTTATTATTATTAATATTAAAAATTACAAAAAATGCAATGGATGGGCTCGATAGGTCAACTAGCTATGACGAATTGTTGATTTTAACAGCGATAGATGCCATCGTAATTGTTTTAAGCGTAATTTTGTTTCCTTATTTATGGCGTAGCTAAAAGCCACAACTTAAATTTCAGAATCAATTGCTAGTATTTTAGAAAAGCATCACTAAATAGGCTTAAATTTTATATTTTATGAAAAAAAACTGGTGGAAGGCCCTCTCCATTTTACTTCTTTTTTATGTTATTTTTCAAGGATTTTTGGGAGAAATCCCACGCCAACCAATCTTGAATGAAACGGCTCGTAATCTGTACTTTCATGTGACAATGTGGCCTGCAATGATTACCCTGCTCACTATTTCAATGATTAATTCGATTAAATATTTAAGAAAATCGGATATTATTTTTGATGAGAAGGCCGCAGAATATACCAATACCGCCATAGTATTCGGAATTTTAGGCTGCATAACAGGCTCGATTTGGGGCAATTATACCTGGGGTGATCCTTGGCCAAACGACCCAAAGCTAAATAGTGTGGCCATAGGGATGCTCATCTATTTTGCCTATATAATACTAAGAGGTTCATTAGACGATGAGCAGAAAAGGGCAAGAATCTCAGCTATTTACAATATTTTTGCCTTTGCGGTTTTTATCCCTTTGATATTTATTTTACCTCGAATGACCGATTCGTTGCATCCTGGCAATGGTGGGAACCCAGGATTGGCACCAGCTGATACGAATAACCAATTACGAATCGTTTTTTATCCAGCAATAATTGGCTGGACTTTATTAGCTGTTTGGATAACCACCCTTAAACTTAGATTACGAATTATTTCAAAAACAATAAACGAAGAGTAGAAAATGAGTAAGAAAATATTATTAGCATTAATTTTAGTATTTAATAGCCTGATTTTGTTCGCCCAAGATGTTGAAAATGAGGTTGAAATGGCGGATGTAATGCGATCAAATGGCAAAATTTATATAGTGGTGGCCGTAGTGGCTGTCATTTTTACTGGTATTGTTGTTTATCTAATTAGTCTAGATCGCAAAATCACAGATATTGAAAAAAGAATAAACAAGGGATAAATTTTAGTGATTAATTAACTTAAGATTATAGAAGCATGAAAAAAATACACGTCTTTGGTATCGTTATCATTGCG
>JAZKGO010000097.1:17528-36544 GCA_040385875.1 Bacteroidota bacterium | reverse complement strand
CAGGACGGTAAAGCTGAATTTGAAGAAGTGAAGAAAACCAATGCTTAAATAGCCATTATTCTTTGAGTAATTTTTGAAAAATATTGAATATCCGAAACTAAGAGTCGCTTTCAATGGAAGAGGGAAAGAGTTAAGGTACTTTTAAACTATGCAACATACAATCTTTGGCCATATTGGTCACCTTTCCATCATTATTTCGTTTGTAACAGCATTGGTAGTGGCTTTTGGCTATTACAAGGCTGCTCAAAGTGATATTTTAGCTATTGAGAATAAATGGCTGAAATTTGCAAGAATTTATTTTTACGTTCATTTTGTAGCAGTGATTGGTATTATTTGCACACTCTTCTACATCACAGCCAAGCATTATTTTGAATATTACTATGTCTGGAATTACTCGTCAAGATCATTGCCGACTGAATATATATTGTCAAGTTTTTGGCACGGGCAGGAGGGTAGCTTCTTGCTATGGATATTTTGGGATGCAATTTTAGGTTTGATTTTGATAAAACTTTCAGGCCGAAAATGGGAGGCTCCTGTAATGGCCATTTTTGCGTTGGTTCAAGCTTTTTTATGTTCCATGATTTTGGGAGTGGTTATTCCCGGAATCGACTTAAAAATAGGCTCTACTCCTTTTTTATTGTTAAAAGAGGCTATGCCAGATTTACCAGTTTGGCAAATGAACGCCAATTTTATACCAGAAGATGGTAAAGGAATGAATCCACTTTTGCAAAACTATTGGATGGTCATTCATCCACCCACCTTGTTTTTAGGTTTTGCCACTACCTTGGTTCCTTTCGCCTATTTAATGGCTGGCTTTTGGAAAAAGAGATATTCTGAATGGATTAAGCCCAGCTTGGCATGGTCCCTTGTTTCTGCTTTAATCTTAGGCGTGGGGATTTTGATGGGAGCTTATTGGGCCTATGAAACGCTCAATTTTGGAGGCTATTGGAACTGGGATCCAGTCGAAAATGCGGTATATGTGCCCTGGCTGGTAATGGTGGGAGCGATACATACTCAAATAGCCAATAGAAATTCCGGAACAGCTATTAAAGCTTCTGCTATTTTGGTAATTGCTCAATTTATTTTGATTTTGTATTCCACTTTTTTAACCAGATCAGGTATTTTGGGTGACGCTTCCGTTCATTCTTTTACAGATTTGGGGCTTTCTGGTCAGCTTTTAATTTATTTATTCACTTTTATTTTACTTTCAGTTTTCTTATGCTGGCTGCATTGGAAACATTTACCTAAAGATGAAAAAGAATTAAATACTTATAATAAAGAGTTTTGGATATTTATCGGTGCTACGGTGATTTGTTTGGCAGCTTTTCAGGTGATTTTTACCACCTCAATCCCCGTTTATAATAAAATTATGGAGGCTTTTGGGTTTGTCTCTAATTTGGCCATGCCTGCCGACCAAATAGCCCATTATTCCAAATTTCAACTATGGGCTTTTGCCTTAATTGCCTGCCTAACTGGTTTGGGTCAATATGTATGGTGGGGCAGAATCAAAAAAAGTGGCTGGATAAAATCACTTACCAACCCCTTGATTATTGCTTTAGTTTTAACAGCTCTAGTTGTCAATTTTGAAAAGGTATACAATATTTCCTATGCGATTCTACTCTTTTGTAGTCTATTTGCTTTAGTAGCTAATGCTTTCATTATTTTCAATATTTTCAAAGGTAATTATAAAGTTTCAGGCGGGGCCATTACTCATATAGGAGTAGCTTTTATGTTACTGGGAATCTTGTTTTCATCAGGCTATTCAAAAGTAGTTTCTTTGAATAATTCCGGTATGGCCATTTCTAATAAAGATGAAGCCTTTACAAAAGATGATAATAAAGAAAACAAAGAGAATATTGCACTTTGGCAAAATAAGCCACAGAAAATGGATAAGTATACCTTAACTTATCGTGGGATGAGGCTAGAAGGAAGAGACTTGCCTGAATATTTAAAGCCTAATCAAGTCGAAATCATTGAGGGAGACTTCCATGCAATTGCCTTGGAAGATATCAGTCAGAAGGGTAAAAACTATTATAAAAAAGGAGATACTTTGGCCATCTTTGATGAAAACAGATATTATGAAATCGATTTTAGAGATGAATCGGGTAAAATAACAACATTGTTCCCAAGGTTTCAATTGAATAAACAAATGGGAAATGTTTCTTCCCCAGCATTAAAACATAGCTTGAAGAGTGATTTATTTACTTATGTTGCGCTGGCTCCTAATTTGGAAGAAAGAGAATGGACAAAAACTGAGGAAAAGAAAGTAGCTGTTCGTGACACCTTCTTCTTAAATGATTATGTGGCGATATTAGAAGGTGCACAGCAAATAACTGAAGTGCCTGGCATTAGCTTAGGACCAAATGATGCCGCAGTAAAAGCTAATTTAAAGATTATTGGGCCAGATTTTGTTGAATACAATTTAGAACCTAAATATATTATCAAAGAAGGGATGGTAGCTATGCCTCCTGTCGAAAATGAAGAATTGGGGCTAAGAATAAGATTCACCAATATTGATCCTAAAACTGGAGTATTTTCTTTTGGTGTGAATACCACACAGCGTGATTTTGTGGTGCTAAAAGCCATTGAAAAGCCACTCATTAATCTATTATGGATTGGAACAGCCCTATTGGTAATTGGAGTATTGATGGCTGCTGCACGACGCTACAGAGAGTTTTGGTTGGTTAAATAGGCCCATTTCCCTAATAAGATAAATGAAAAAATATTCTATAAAATGGTTCTTAAAGAAATCCTTCTTCTAGCTGCCTCAATTGGCTTTTTTATCATTTGGGGTTTGGAGATTTTTAACGGTATTCCACTGAAAGCCAGCTATTTTTGGTTGATGTTTGGCTTGGCTTGCTTATTATACTTTCAATATTCAAAAAACATTCGATTAAAAAAGTCGGAGAAAAATATCGATAACACTTCCATCGATCCCAAAAATAAAAGGAAAGGCAAGAAAAATTAGAATTATTAAAATTCGATTTAAATTATCTGTTATCTTGCGTTCCAATCACCCTAAATTCTTTAATGGATTCACAATCATTACTTTATATATTACTTGCAATAGTTGGTTCCGCTTTTTTTTCTGGTGTTGAAATGGCCTTTGTTTCTGCCAACAAGTTGTATTTTGAGCTGCAAGGCAAGCAAGGTGTAATTACAGGGGGTATCATTTCTAAATTTTTAAAGCAACCTTCACAATTCATTGGTACCATGCTTATTGGCAATACTATTTGCCTTGTTTTGTATGGGATTTTTATGGAAGGTTCTATCCATCATTTTTTTGAAGTGGCTAGCTGGTTTCCTGATTTTCTAAAAAAATCGGAGATATTTATGCTATTGATTCCAGCGCTTATTGCAACAATAGTCATTTTGGCTACTGCCGAATATACTCCGAAAAGTATTTTTCTTTTGAACCCTGATGGCTTTTTAGAGGTATTGGCCATTCCAATTTGGATTATTTATCATCTGATGTCTCCTTTAGTATTTATAATGGTGGGCTCATCCAAATGGTTTATAGTCAATATTTTAAGGCTCGATTATTCCGAACAAAAATCGGTTTTCAGGTTAACTGATCTGAATAATTATCTCCAAAATCTGAATAGAAGGGTTTCCACCGAAGAAGAAAATGAAGTGGACACTAAAATCTTTAACAATGCTTTAGAATTCAAACAAGTGAAAGTAAGGGATTGCATGATCCCTCGAACCGAAATCACCGCCGTAGCCCACGACTCAAATATAGAAGACCTTAAAAGGATTTTTGTGGAGTCGGGACACTCAAAAGTATTGGTTTATGAAGACTCTATCGAAGATGTCTCAGGTTATGTGCATCAGCTCTCATTGTTTAAAAAACCAAAAGAAATCAACTCAGTTATCACTCCTATTATGATTGTGCCAGAGGCTATGCCGGCCAATGATTTAATGGTGAAATTCACTCAAGAAAGGAAAAGTCTGGCACTTGTGGTAGATGAATTTGGGGGCACATCTGGCCTTGTTAGTATGGAAGATATTGTTGAAAAAATATTTGGTGAAATACAAGATGAATTCGACGATACAGAAAACTGGGTGGAGCGTAAAATTGATGAAGCTAATTATATTTTATCCGCTCGCCATGAAATCGAATATTTGAATGATAAGTATAGTTGGAATTTGCCTGAGGGCGATTATGACACTTTGGGTGGCTTAGTCATACATCTCAATGAAGACCTCCCCGAAATGAATGAAGTGATTCAAATGCCACCATTTTCGTTTACAATTATTGATATGGAAGATGCAAAACTGAATACTATTAAGGTTCAAATTACGGGAGAAATCAAGGAAAAAGACGACAATAAGAGCTTTGGAGCGCATTGAACAATTTGAGATTTTTAACTTAAATTTTCTGAACATAATCTTCTAAACTTTCAAACTTTTCCGAACTCCTTTTGCAAAACCACTTACAAAATTCTACCTTTGATTTATGGAAAATTTTGTAGTATCTGCTCGTAAATATAGACCCATTACATTTGACAGTGTAGTCGGGCAAGAGCATATCACTATTACACTAAAAAATGCTGTTCGGACCAAGCATTTAGCTCAGGCTTTCCTTTTTTGCGGGCCTAGAGGAGTGGGTAAAACCACTTGTGCACGTATTCTTGCCAAAACCATTAACTGTCAAAATTTATCCTCTGAGACGGAAGCGTGTGGAAAATGTGAAAGTTGTAAAAGTTTTCAAAATAATGCCTCCTTTAATATCCATGAATTAGATGCAGCCTCTAACAATTCGGTAGAAGACATTCGTAATTTAATTGATCAAGTGCGCTATCCGCCTACCTCTGGCAAATTCAAAATATATATCATTGATGAGGTGCACATGCTTTCATCCGCCGCTTTTAATGCATTTTTAAAAACATTAGAAGAGCCCCCAAGCTACGCCATATTTATATTAGCCACTACCGAAAAGCATAAAATACTGCCTACAATTTTGAGTCGTTGCCAAAATTTTGATTTTAACAGAATCAAAGTTTCTGATATGGCCAATCATTTGAACAAAATAGCCGAAGCTGAGGGTGTAATTGCTGAATCTGAGGCTTTGGAACTAATAGCTCAAAAAGCTGATGGGGGCTTGCGTGATGCCCTTTCGATGTTTGATTTGCTGGTTACTTTTTCAGCTGATAATACGCTTAAATATAAGCAAGCTATAGATAATTTGCATATTTTAGATTATGACTACTATTTCGATATTACCCATTCGATTTATAGTGGTGATCAATCAAAAGTATTTCTGATTTTTGATGAAATTCTTAAAAAGGGCTTTGATGGGCATATATTTTTAGTGGGTATGCTCGATCATTTTCGAAATTTGATGGTTTGTAAAGACAGAAATACCATTCAATTAATAGAAGTTTCGGCCAGTATCCAGCAAAAATATCTCGAACAATCCGAACAAATATCACTTTCATTTCTGCTATCGGCATTGAGTATTGGCTCAGCTTGCGACATCAACTATAAATCTGCCAAAAATCAAAGGCTTCATGTAGAGATTTGCCTTTTGAAAATGGCAAATATTTCAAATTTATTTAATTTTGCAAGTCTACCAACGGTAGAGCTTGAAAAAAAAAATCTTGAGCCAAATCCAAATGTAACCAATCAAGAGTCCAAATTATTAGGCCAGTCTTTAGAACAAATTGAGTCAAAAGGCCAAGATTCTAGCCCGATAAAAAGTGTGGTTAATCAAGTTTCAGCACCCAAAAGTTCAATTTTGCGAAGTACTAATATTGTATTGCCATCTAAATTAGCGATACCACAAAATTCAGTTTCCAACGTTGAAGTATTAACCCATCAAAAGAAGAAGCCATTCACAAAAGGTGATTTGCAAATAAAATGGGACGAGTTTTTACAAAAATTAGAAGCTGATGAACGCTACGGTGAAATTGTATGGTTAAAAAGGGATTTCGAATTACAAGAAACCAGAATTCTGCTGAAACTAGCCAATGAACTCCAAAGAAAAATGATGGTGGAAGATGGCCTTCAGGACGAACTGGTACATTTTCTAAGAGATTCTATGGAAAATTCTGAAATAAAACTTACAGTTGAAGTTGCCGAGGAGGTTGAAGACAAAAAAATGATTTATACTCAAGCTGAAAAGTTTAACTATTTGGCCGAAAAAAATCCTAACCTACATATTTTGAAAACAACTCTTGGGCTAGATTATGACTATTGAAACTACTTTATCAAAAAAAAGCATTCAGATTTTAGCCGCAATGCTATTTTTTGGCCAATCTATTTTTGCGCAAAGCGATTCTTTATTTACCATCAAAGGGAAAATAAATGGGCTAGTAACAGACAAATGGGTTTGGCTACAAAATGCAGATGAAAACCAAAATATTATTGACTCAATTCAAACCCACTCTGGGGAGTTTTCTTTTACAGGTAAGGTAACAAGGCCAAGTTTATATCAATTGAAAATCGGTAAAAGTAGCAAGGAGTCTTTCCCTTTTTTTGTTGAAAATTCGGAAATAAATTTGAATTGCGAATATGTGTATCCTTTTGGATGTGAAGTGAAAGGGTCTTATAATCAACATTTGATCGATGAATTTGCCATTCGTGAGAAAATTGCTTGGAACCCAGAAGTGATTGAAAATTTGAAAAATACTTATGTCAACTTCAACGAAAAAGCTGGTTATATCAGAAAGCAAAAATTTTCAGAGGCGATAAAATCATTTGGTTTATTGCATACCAATGATAAAGCGGTGGCTTATTTAGTTTCATTAAATAGCAGTTATATTTTGGATGAAGACCTTGAAATCATCTACCAAAATTTTGGTGATAACCTGAAGTCGTCCATTTTTGCAAATGAAATTAAAGCAGAGCTAGAGCTTAGAAATGCCACAAAAATTGGTAGAAAATTAGTGGATATTAAACAAAATGATTTAAATGGAGAGAAGGTAAGCTTATGGGATTTTCGTGAAAAATATGTACTCCTATACTTTTGGGCCTCTGGTTTTGAACCTTGCCGTAAAGAAAATGCTAAGCTGAAAAAAATATATGATAAGTACAAAGATTGGGGAGAGTTTGAAGTGATGGCTGTTTCAATGGATTCTGTTGAAAGTGAATGGAATAGAGCCGTAATTGAAGATAACCTTAACTGGCAAAATGTATCAGATTTGAAAGGTTGGGACAATAGCATTGCCCAAAAATTAAATGTGCAAGCAATACCTTATACGATACTTTTGGATAGAGAAGGTGCAATCATAGGCAAGGATTTAAGAGCAGAAGAAATTGATAATATTCTCAACCTCATTAAGTCCACTCGAATTACCATGCAGGCTACCAATAAAAAGAAAGAAAAGAAAAAGACTAAATTTAAGTCTCCATTTTCAAGGAAAAGCAAATCTGGAGCTTTACCTGGGGCTAACAATTAAGCTTAACTTACCGCTTAATAATTATCAACTCGTTTTTTTACCGCTTAGTAGTATTTTTTTTGAAGTACTGGTTGTTATTTTTAAATTTGATGCATGTTCAAAATTTTAAAAACCAAATCAAATGAAAAAAGCTAATCAAATTTTAATATTATGTTTATTTATAGCAGTTGCAATTGGCTGTAGTAAAAAATCAAGTGATAATGTAAGCCCAGCTATAGTTGGAAAATGGAAAGATGCTGGAGTAAAAGGTAATTTTACCATTAGTTTTATGGGGCAAACTGCCACTGAATCGTTGGATGAAGCGGCTACAGGTGATATCATTGAATTTAAAAGTGATGGGTCTGTAGAAAATTTATCAGCACCAGGAGATGATACCCAATTCACAAAATATAAAACTAGCGGTAATCAGTTGACTTTATCAGGTACTCAAGATGGTAAGGCAATTGAATTTTCATTCAATTATAGTGTGAGTGGAAGCACCCTTTTACTTACAATGGATAAGGCTCTTTTTGTTAAAAATATTGCTGCTGTTTCGGCGAGTGGTGCAGATAGTGATTTGGCTGATTTGAAAGAATTTGCTTCTTTTATTACTGATTTTAAATACGAGCATACTTTAACAAAACAGTAGAGCTTAAAATTTTTCGATTAATTTAAAAAAATCTGTCCAAATTATTGGGCAGATTTTTTTATTGATTTTAAGTGTTAAAGCAAAACTCAAAAGCTTTAAGTATTTAATTATTAGCTATTTGCAGATAAATTATTCATGAATTTCAGCAACGGTTAAAAAGCAAACCACTTTTTAACCGTTAAATAGATTTTTTTTGAATAGAATTCATTTGGTAATACATTTGGGTAGCCTTCAAAAATATTAATCTCAAAATATGAAAACTATTAATCAAATTTTCAGAATTTGTTTATTCTTTGCCTTAAGTATAGGCTGTTCGAAAGATAACATCGATGTAGCTAATCCATCTTCGGAATTAGCTGGAAAGTGGAAAGATCAAGGTATAAAAGGTAGTTTAACAATTGATATAATGGGTAGGAAGTCAACAGAGTCTTTGGAACAACCAATTAATGTAGATTTATTAGAATTTAAAAACGATGGTTCTATTACAAATTCTAAGGCTTTGTCAGCTATTTCCAATGCATTATTGATTACTAAATATAGTTTCAGCAGTAAGCAATTAACATTCTCTGGTACGGAAAGTTATACTAAAAAGTCAATTAATCTTGTTTTCAATTATAGCTTGAACGGCAATTTTCTTATATTATCGATGGATAAAGAACTATTTACAAAAAATGTAGAATCGCTTCCAGATATAGGTCCTGGTTCTGAGTTTGAGTTCTTAAAAGAAATAGTGCCATTTGTAACAGAATATAAATACGAGCATACATTTGAAAAGCAGTAGAGCTTAAAATTTTTCAAAAATCTTAATAAATCTGCTTAAATTATTGAACAGATTTTTTATTGATTTCAGAAGTAAAAGCAAAATTAATTTCAGGATTATTTTCGATATTCATTCTTAAAATCCATTCACTTTCAGCCAAAAATACATAATTTCCATCTTTGTCAGTGGCAATCTGCTGCCCTTTTAATCGTACAAACTCTGCTAACTTCGCTTTATCGGTACTGGTAATCCAACAAGCTTTGGCTATATTTTTATGATCAAAACGGCATTTGGCCGAATATTCATGCTCCAAACGATATTGAATTACGTCGTATTGTAGCTCACCTACTGTACCTACTATGCGCCTATTCCCTAATTGTTGTTGGGTAAAAAGCTGAGCCACGCCTTCATCAGTCAATTGCAAAATACCCTTTTCTAGTTGCTTGGATTTCATCGGATCCAAGTTGATGAGTTCCTTGAAAATCTCAGGAGAAAAACTAGGGATTCCTTGGTAGAGCATGTCTTCACCCTCAGTGAGCGTATCACCAATTTTAAAATTCCCTGTATCGTAAAGGCCTACCACATCACCAGGAAATCCCTCCTCTATTACTTCTTTTTCCTGCGCCATAAAACTGTATGGGTTGGCAAAACGGACATTTTTGTCAAGCCTGACATGGTGATAAAAGGTATTTCTTTCAAAAGTGCCTGAACAAATTCTTAAAAAGGCAATACGGTCCCTATGCTTGGGGTCTAAATTGGCATGAATTTTAAAGATAAAGCCAGAAAACTTCTTTTCTTCTGGATCGACCGTTCTACTATCTGTTTTTCGGGGTTGAGTACTGGGTGCAATTTTACAAAAAGTATCCAATAATTCTTGAATGCCAAAATTATTTACCGCTGAGCCAAAAAATACGGGAGCAATTTCTCCAGAAAGATATTCGTCCCTTTGGAAATTCCCATAAACCCCTTCAAGTAGCTCAACATCTTCACGGAGTTGATTGGCATCTCTTTCACCCACTCTTTTATCCAATTCCTGACTATTGATATCTACAGCCACTACTTCTTTTTCAATTTTGGTTTTATTAGCCAAAAATAGATTCAATGCTTTGTCATATAAATTATATACTCCTTTGAAATTTGAGCCAATGTTGATGGGCCAAGTTAAGGGTCTTACTTTTAGATTCAGTTTTTGTTCTAATTCATCCAAAAGATCAAACGGATTTTGACCTTCACGATCCATTTTATTAATAAAAACAATCACGGGAGTGTTGCGCATGCGACACACCTCCATCAATCGTTCCGTTTGCTCTTCAACACCTTTTACGCAATCAATCACTAATATTACTGAGTCGACCGCCGTAAGTGTTCGATAAGTATCTTCTGCAAAATCCTTGTGACCTGGAGTATCTAATATATTGATTAACAGCTTATTGTATTCGAAAGTCATCACAGAAGTAGCCACCGAAATACCTCTTTGGCGCTCGATTTCCATAAAGTCGGAAGTAGCACCTTTTTTGATTTTATTGGATTTTACTGCACCTGCAGTTTGAATCGCCCCACCAAAAAGCAAAAGTTTTTCAGTAAGGGTAGTTTTTCCCGCATCGGGGTGGGAAATGATACCAAATGTGCGACGTTTTGCTATTTCTTCTGTAATTGTCATGTTTGTATTTTTTGCCTAAAAGGTGGGAAGGGGCAATTTTTAGGCCTAACACAATTTGTGATAAGCTTTTATAATCTATTTAAAACCAATTTTATTTCTTTCTACTTTATTTACTTCTTCTTGGTCTTTGGCTAAGAGATAATTTATGGCTTCTGAAATATCTTTAAATTGTTTATTGAATCTATTCTCTAATTCTCTTATTTTTTCTGTGAGGTCTCCATGGGTTAATGCTAAACTTCTAATGAAGACAAATGCTCTCATTATTGAAATATTTACATCTAATGCTTTTTTACTTTTAAGTACGCTTGAAAGCATTGCCACCCCTTGCTCAGTAAATGCCATAGGTAAAGAAGGGCTAAATTTGACGTTCTGAGGTAGGTTATCACAATTTGTGATAACCTCAAGCCACTCTTTTCTATTAAGTTGAAACATAAAATCGATTGGGAAACGGTCAATATTTCTTTTAACAGCTTGTTTCAATGACCTATTTTCAACTTCATAAAGAATTGATAAATCAAAATCTAGTAATACTTTTTGATTTCTAATGTGAAAGATTTTTGATTCAATTTTTTGTAATAACATAATTATTTTTTAATTGGGTATCACAGATTGCGACCCAATGAAATTACAAATTGTGATGATATGCTAATAAAAAAGCCTCAGATAAATCAGAGACTTTGCTAAATGCAATATTAGAAGACAAAATTACGAAATTTTAGCGGGATAATTATATTTTGGGGTTGTTGATATTAAAGTCATTTCGCCAAAGGCAGAAATCTGAGTAAAAAGAGTTGCCAACTTTCAAAAAATTGATAACTCAGGAGGAGGAGATTAGAAAAATTATCAATTCGCAATTACTTAACCAAAAACCCCGGCAAATCTTCAATTTTTCCGCAACAAATTTGATCCATTACTTGTTGTAATTGAATTTTAAGAGCGCCAATGGCATGCTCGCCGCCGCCTTTGCCTAATGCTGCGACTGAGTACATAAAGGTTCGACCTAGGAAAGCAAATTCGGCACCTGAGGCCAGCGTGCGTGCAATATCTGGGCCTGAACGCATACCACTGTCCATCATTATTTTAATTTTGCCTTTAAATTCATCTACAATAGGTTTCAATGATTTGATGGTCGATTCGCCTGCATCAAGTTGGCGGCCACCATGATTGGAAACAATGATGCCATCCAAGCCCCATTTGATGGCTTTTTCTGTGTCTTCGACCGTAGCCAAGCCTTTCAAAACCAAATTACCTTTCCAACGGTCACGAATTCTTTTTATTCTTTCTTCGCTCAACCTGCCCGAAAAAGTCTTGTTCATAAATAAGCCTAACTGCTTCATATTCATGCTTTTATCCATGTATTTTTTCATGGTAGCAAAACCCGGTTGACCATGGTAGAGTGTATTCAAAGCCCATTCGGGATGCAATACAATCTGTATCATATTGGCAACTGTCATTTGAGGAGGCATAGCTAAGCCATTCCGAATATCTCGAGGTCGAAATGCAAAAGTAGGAACATCTGATAAAAGAACGAGCGTTTTACAACAAACGGCATCCAGTCTGTCCAATAAATCATCTGTTATATTTTGTTCGGCAGGATGATACAATTGAAACCAAAATTTTGAATCCGTAATTTCGGCAATTCGTTCGATGCTTGAGGTTGAAACTGTACTCAAGATAAAAGGAATATTATTTCTAACAGCTGCTTTGGCCAATATTTCTGGAGCATTGGGCCAAATAAGGCCTTGTAAACCAATCGGTGCAATGCCAAAAGGTGCATCATATTTTACACCAAACAATTCAGCTTGTAAATTTGCCGGCGTATGTTGATTTAAATAGTAAGGTTTTAACTCAATATCACGGATTTCAGAGGTGTTTTTTGCTAAATTCACATCTTCATTACAGCCACCATCCATGTATTCAAAAACAAACTTTGGGATTTGCTTTTTTGCTTTTCTGATGATATCGTCAACTCCTGGGTATTTTGGGTTATAGCTAAGCATAACTAAATTTTTTAATGGATATTAAATTAAATGGGATGGATTTTGAATTCCATTTTTCATGGATAACTAATGCGGCACCCAATGCACTTGCTTGCGCCACCTCTGCTCCAAATAGATTAAATTGAGGATATTCTTCGGCCAATAGATTCATGAAAATAGTGTTTTTACTAAAGCCACCATCCACAAAAATATTTGACACAGTATTATTGTTTGCAATTATTAAATTAAGAGAAAATACCTGCTGCTTGACTAGATCATAAATTAATTGGTAGTAAGCTTCTTCCGCATTATTGAAATCATCCAAATTTTTTTCCTCAAAATAGCAGATTTTTGTGTTTGAGAACTCTTTTGGAACGAACGATTTGTTAACTTTTTCAGCGTCGTTTAGGTCGTATAAAATACTTTTATAAAAATCACTTTTGATATTAAAATGATGGGCAATTCTTGCAGTTTGGTCCTCATGAAATTGCCCAGCAAAAAGCCTTGAAGCTTTTACATGCATACCATTAATTTGTAAAAAGCTTAGGCAATCTTTACTTAATTGGTAATCGTTGAGTTGCTCATTATTAAATGGATTCAGGCTAATACACCAAGTACCAGTCGAAATTAATATAAATGGATCTGTGATTTCTTGATTTTTCAGATAGGGTATTAAAGCTGACGAGCTATCATGCAAGCCAATACCCATTTCTACATTATTTATTTTTTCAGTGAAATTGCTTGCATTAATTGGTGCCAATTTTTGATCAATTTTTTCCTCTTTTACCCAGTCATGATATTTGTTTTTTACAAAATCCCAAAGATTGGTATGGCAACCAATACTGGTAATTTCTGAGTAGAATTTTTTTGTAAAAACGGAGCTTAAATATTGGGGTAAGTGAAGAGCCAAATAGGTCTTTTCAAAAATTGCAGGCCTTTCATATTTTAATCTATACAACTGCATTCCTGAGTTGAGATTTCCTAAAATGGGAGATGCAGTTATTTTTGGAAAATCGATTTCACCTCCGTACTTAGTATAAAAATTATTTAAAAGTACTGGATCAAATGGTTTTAAGTAATTGTAAAGTGGTGAAACTGGATTGCCCTCAGCGTCTACTTGTACCAATGTTGCCCCATAACCAGAAAAATTAAGTGCTTTTATATCGAATTGCTCATTTTTCAAGACCTCTTCCCATGATTCTAGTAACCAATTAGTCAATTTTGAGACATCTTCTCCCCAAAAACCGTCTTCATCTAATATTTCAGCAAAAGATTCAGTTTTTTCATAAATTATCTCATATTCTTCGTTAAAAAGAAATAGCTTTTTATTGGTTTTACCAATATCGAAAATGGCAATTGAGGCTGTTTTCATTTGTCAGTGGTATTTACTGGCAATTTATAATTTGAGTTGGTCTTTCAAAAGAAAAACCAATAGTTTTATTGGAATTGTATAAAAACGTTCATTCTAAATAAAAAAATTATAATCCTGTGGCTACCGTTTTAGAACCTCTTTCTTTAATTAATTGGTTTCTAACTCCTGAACTTCTAAATAGTTGCAAAGGGTTGAGCGCTGCTCCTGACCTTAATCTTGCTTCGGCTATGATTGGCCGTAAATCAGTCCTGAAAACATTTTGCAATATTTCTTGACAATGGGCAACATCATTGTTTTCTCTTGATAGTTCTAGAGCAGTTTTATCCACCATCAAAGCTTGAGAATAAGCCAACATAATTGCTTCTACTGACTGAAGTAGATCCTCTAAGGGGTCTTTTACATTATGGGAAGCGTCAATCATCCAGCCTAAATCTTTGGCATGATTCATTCCTTTGGCATCCATCCCCGTCACCAATTCATTGAATATCAAAAATAACTGATAGGGTTTCATTGAGCCTGCAGTTAAATCATCATCGCCATATTTTGAGTCATTGAAGTGAAAGCCTCCCAATTTCCCCTCCATCAATAATAAGCTCACTATTTGTTCAATATTTGCATTAGGCAGATGATGGCCCAAATCAACCAAAGTATAAGCTTTTTCCCCCAATTTATTGGCATAAAGTAAGGATTGGCCCCAATCACCCACGGTGGTAGAATAAAAATTAGGTTCGTAAGCTTTGTATTCTACGAAAATCTTCCAATTGGAGGGTAAATGACTATAAATTTCTTGCAGTCCCTCTAGTGTATTTTCAAATGCTTTTCGGAAATTCAATTGACCAGGGAAACAAGATCCGTCAGATAGCCAAACCGTTAAAGACTCAGAACCTAGTTCAATGCCATGCTTAATCACTTCGATATTATGGTCAACCGCTTGTTTTCTGATGGCTTTATTGACATTTTGCAAAGAACCAAATTTGTAGGAATGTGTTTGATTGGCTTGATCTTGAAAAGTATTTGAATTTACCGCATCAAATAATAAATTATGTTGTGAGGCCAATGTTTTTATGGCATTGGCATCGGTTGGGATATCCCAAGGGATATGCAAAGAGATGGCTCCAGAAGATCCATTTAAGGAATGTAATAAGCCTACGTCCTCGATTTTTTCTTCTAAAGACCTTGGCTCACCGCCAGCAGGAAAACGACCAAAACGGGTCCCCCCAGTACCTAATGCCCATGAGGGAATGGCAATCTGAAAATCAACCAATTTTTGAATGATCGTTTCAGAAACATTAATTTCTGATTTTAAATATTCTAATTTCTTATTATGAACGGCTAAAGATTGCTCATTGTGTTGAGTGATGGTATGGTTTGTAATTATCATAGTGTTTTATTTTTATCACGGGCTTCAGAACTTTCATCGGCTTTTTTCTCCTAACCTATTGTTCGCAGAACTTTATGAGCCTTTTGTGCCTCTTTGCCTCATTTATTTCATATAAAAAACTTTCTCTAAGTCAATACTTTTAGGAGAATTATCAGAGTTTACTTCCATGATGTCAGCCATATAATCCCACCATTTTTGCATAATTGGATGTTTAGGTAAATCATCTAAATTTTCTGGATTTTCAATGCTCAAAATCCCGAAAAGTGAATCTGTAGCCTCATCAAAAAAAATAGAATAATCTTGAATGCCAGCACTTTTCAATAAATTTTCTAATTCAGGCCAAAGCTCTTCATGCCGTTTTTTGTATTCTTCTTTTTGACCAGGATTTAGTTTAAATTTAAAGGCCTTTCTTATCATTAATATTTGAATGTGGATTTAAAATCCTTTTTATCCAAGAACGACATTAAAAATGTCGACCAGCTTTAATATCAAAAACATTGGGTAAATATTTAGATTTCTCCTATCGTCAAAATGACAAAATAAGTTACCTCACAAAAGCCATCGCCACACCACCATCCACATTCAAAACATTTCCTGTCGATTTACCCAATAAACCTCCCACAAATGCAAAACAAGCGTTGGCAATATCATCTGGTAAAATCATTTCATTCAATAGTGTTCTTTTTGCATAATAGGCCGGCAGCTCCGCTACTGTTATTCCGTAGGCTTTGGCTCTGCCTTCAGCCCATCCACCTGCCCAAATATTTGAATCAGAAATTACTGCATCAGGGTTTACGGTATTTACTCTAATTTTATCACCGCCTAATTCAGCTGCATTTAATCGGCTCAAATGCAATTGAGCTGCTTTAGCTGAACCATAGCCAGCATTGTTTGGTCCTGAAACCAGCGCATTCTTAGATACAATATTGATGATGTCTCCCCCAATGGCTTGCTTGCGCATAGTTTCCACCGCCACCTGAGTAACCAGAAACTGGCCTTTTACCAATATATCATAAAGCTTATCCCAGTCGTTAAGAGTATGGTCTTCAATTGGTTTTGAAATGCTTATTCCAGCATTATTTACGATTATATCTACTCCTCCAAAAGCCAAGCTTGCTTTTTCAAAAGCATCCTTAATTGAATCCAATTTAGTCACATCAAGTATCGCAGTAGATACACTATCTCTACCAAATTTTGCTGTAAATTCAGCTTCAGCGTTATCTAATCGTTCTTGAACAATATCATTCAAAACTACGCAAGCACCCTCTTCCACCATTTTTTTCGCAATTGCTTTGCCAATTCCTCCAGCGCTACCTGTAATCAAAGCTATTCTTCCTGAAAGCGCTTTTGGTTTTGGTTGGCGTAATAGTTTTGCTTCCTCTAAAAGCCAATATTCAATATTAAACGCTTCTTGATGAGGAAGTGCGGTATATTCTGAAATTGCTTCAGCACCCTTCATCACATTGATTGCATTGGTATAGTATTCAGAAGCTAGTCTTGCTGTATTTTTGTCTTTTGCAAATGTAAACATTCCAATGCCTGGGATTAAAATCACCACGGGATTTGGATCTCTCATCGCTGGAGAATTTGGATGTTTACATTTTTCATAATAAGCCTTGTATCCATTTCGATAGTTAGTAAACTCAGATTCAAGATACGATTTATCGCTGACTTTTTCAGAATCAAGTACTAAAGGGGCAATTTTTGTACGAAGAAAATGGTCTGGGCAGGAAGTGCCGAGAGGTGCCAGACGATCTAGGTCATTTGAATTGATAAATTCCAATACTCTGGCGTCATCAGAAAAATGACCTATCATATTGCGCTCAGATGAACACATCCCTCTCAAAGTAGGAGCAATGCTTGCCGCTCTTGATAGCCTTTCTTCTTTAGGAAGGTTGTCGATTTTTTGACCTCCAAATACATTTTTATAGTTACTCTCAAGGTATTCAGCACATTTCTCGATTACGTCCAATGTATTGATATAACTACTATACGAAGTATCTCCCCAGGTGAAAAGCCCGTGAGACCCCAACATAATACCTTTTAAACTAATGCCTTTTGCTGCCGCTTCATATAGACACTCCTGAAGTTTGAGACCTAAATCAAAGCCCGGTCTTTGCCATTCAACCCAGCCAATTTCGCCGTTGAATAAGTCATGAGTTATTTTTTTACCGTCTTTTGCGGCGGCAATAGCAATGGCAGCATCTGGATGTAAGTGATCGATATGTTTGAAAGGCAAAAAACCATGTAAAGGTGTATCAATGGAGGGAGCTTTTGAATCTAAATCAAAAATGCAATGGTTAAAGAGCGCCACCATTTCGTCTTCAAATTCCAATCCTCTATAGACTGCTTTTAGATTTAACAGGCGATCCATATAAAGGGCTGCACAACCAGACTTCTTCAAGGTGCCAATGTCTCCACCAGATCCTTTAATCCACATTACTTCACTGGTTTGACCTGTGAGTGGGTCTTTATCAGTTACTTTGACAGAAGTATTACCACCTCCATAATTGGTCAGGCGTAGGTCGGCTCCTAGTAAATTCGACCTATAAATAAATAAGTCTACCTCATTATTTTTTAGAGATTCGGCTTTTGCATCATCCCATAAATAGCTTACATATTTATACGTATTATTCATAATAATAAAATTGATTTTTTAAGTTTAAATGAAATTTCCAACTCAATTATTTGTTAATTGTTTGTTTGGGTGCTTCCTAATTTTTTTACTTTAAATTTATATTTACTTTAAATAGAGTTCCTTAATGTGAGTGTAAATGGGATTTCAATTTGGCTTTTCAAATTACTCAAAATTAAATCGGCAACTGTGCTACCCATTGCTACAAAATCAGTAGATATCGTGGTAAGCCCGTTCAGCAAAAATCTTTTCAATGGGGTTTCATTATATGAAATAATACCCACATCCTTCCCTAATACTAATTTTTGTTCTATTATTTTTTCTATTAAAATCACTAAGTCATCTTCCATAAGGTTGATGTAGACTGTATTTTTTTTAATTGTCTCATTTACAAGGCTATGTACAATTTCATATTCAAAGGCATGATCAGCGCAAAAATGAGTGAAGCCAACAATTATTTCTTTTGAATGATAAGTAACTTCTGGAAAAATAAGCTTAATTGCCTTGTATTTTTGAAGGGGCACGATTACCTGATTAAGTGCATTGTAAATATCCTTTTCGAAGTTTTCATAAACAGCCCCAAATTCTCCCTTAATTCTTGGAATCATTTTGTCCATTAAAATTAATTTCTCTTTGGGCAAAGTGTCAATTAGTTCATAGGCAAGGTCTTCATTTTCAGTAAAATGTGGTATAATTACGATATGGGTAAAGTCTTCTTTTCGATTGGTGATTAATTTTCTGAAAAGGTTAAAATCATTATTATAAATATAAAAATCTATGGCAGCTTTATCGCCCAGGGCAGAAACAAAAGAGTCATAAATGATTTTTTTGTGGGCACTCAACTTATTGAAAAGCATGAAAATTTTCAAATTTTGTTGGTGCTCAACACTTTTAATAAAATATCCTTTGCCAGGTACCGAATCCAAAACTCCTATACTCTTCAGGTAGTTATAACCCTTCTCCACGGTCATTCTTGAAATATCGAATTCAAAACTTATTTCATTAATGGAAGGCATAATGTCGCCTTTCTTGAACAAGTTTTTTTGTATACCTGTCAATATAGAATTGGCCAATTGTTGATATTTTGGGGTGGATGAAAATTCATCCACCTGTATAAAATCAAAAATTTTTGGACCCTTCATTTTTGAAACTTTTGAAATGTTCTTTTTAATAATTACTTAAGTTTAATTTCATATTC
>JAZKGO010000097.1:12927-17428 GCA_040385875.1 Bacteroidota bacterium | reverse complement strand
TCGGTGGAAAGTTCTTTTTCTTTCATCATACCGGCTTTGCCACACAATGCAATACCTATCAAGCAAACCAATACCCCAAACAAAACCATTTGGCCTCCTGTGCTGGCAAACATATCAGAAAGGGAAACTTTGCCTTCCGTTGGATTGAAATTATAATAAATGGCAGGTACCAATGCACCAAAAGCGGAGCAAAATCCCAAAATAACGGAATTGCCCAAACTCATACCCAAATAGCGAACCCCCAACCCATAGGTGAGGCCTCCGATACCCCATAGTAAGCCCATTAAATAGGTAATATAGAGCACATTTGAGCCTGTGTTTTTGATAATCTCCGCAAATCCCGGAACAGTTAAATAGGCAGCAACAGGTGGGACAATCAACCAAGAAAAAAGACCTCCAACAATCCAGTAACTTTCCCATGCCCAGCCTTTTACTTTTTTATAGGGTATATAAAAACTACCTGAGGCAGCTCCCCCGATAAAATGAAAAATTACACCTAAAATAGCTTGCATAATTAATTTTTAATGTGGATTTTGAGAGAAATTAATCTGTACTTATTGGACAGGAATTTCAAAAAAAATATTTAGAAGTTTTTCCTCAAAATTACTCTTAAGCAAAAGATAAACTTTCATTGACTGTCTTTAGCAGCTAATATTTATTTGATTTATTTTATTTAGTCAATTTATAAATTTTACCATCAGGTTTAGTGAAAATATATAACTCGCCATTTGCATCTTTGCCAAGCCTCATATCCGCACGGGTGTTATTGGTCAGTTGGTTGAATTGAACAATGTCTCCGTTGTAACTTACTTTCCATTCCTTTATTTCGGCTTGTTTGCCGTTTATCAAATTCCTCTCATCGGCATAAAAGAGTCTTCCATCTAGAATACTCGAAAACACATATTTGCCCTTCAATTGAGGTAAATCGCTTCCCTGATATTCGAAACCACCAGCAATTGCATTCATTTCATCATGATCCAATTGAATGACTGGGTAGGTGAAATTGTATTTTTTATCATCTTTTGGCAATGCATATACTTTGTTGATGTTGGTTGCAGCATTCAGCATGAAAGTGCCTTCACGCAAAGGCCAGCCAAAATCACTACCTGTAACAACCAGATTTACCGATTCAATTTGACGCTGGCCAATATTTGAAACCAATAATTTGCCACCCTTTGTCCACGAAAAACGGTGCGGATTTCTGAAACCCATAGCGTATATTTCACCTAAATAATTTTTATTTTTTGAAAAAGGGTTTGATGGTGGAATGCCATACTTTCCATTTTTACTATTCCGTCCTTTCGGATCAATTCGGAGAACTGTTCCCCATATCTTGGATTTATCATGTGCCAAAAGGGGGTAACGTGCTTCCGCACATCCTCCATCGCCCACGCCTATATAGAGTAGCCCATAGTCTGGCGTATTGGGTTTGGCATTGGGATTAAACGCAATTTCCTGCACACCGTGTATCTGATTGACCATATTTACTCGAAACAATTCCCGCTGTGAGCCTACAAATGGAATGCCTTTTGGATTGTCCGTTTTCCATTCAGAAACTACCCATTGCATGGCCACCTTTATAGAATCGGCATAATCAAAGTCTGCTTTTGCGGAGCCAGCTGCTTCACTATGGGTGGTGTAAAGCAATCCATTATTTATAAAATCTGGATGAAAAGCAAAACTGCCAAAACCCGTTGCCAAGCCAGGTACATTGATGAATTTCGGCATGTATTGAGCTATATTCAAGTATTCAATGGGCTGTTTATCATTTAGTTGGTATAACTTCCCGTTTAAATCTAGAACATAATTCTCTTTGGTATTAGGATGAAAATCCATTTTTACAATTCTGGTATGCAGTTTTGTTTGGCTTGAATAAGGGATTGAAGTGAACAATTCCATTTTTACCACTATATCTGAAAGAGGAATTTTTTGTGGAATGGGATCCAATATTTCAGGCATGTTTAAATCATTAGAAACTGGTTTTGGAGCGGCTTTTGTACCAATAAATGCTAAAAGTGACTTTATTTCCTTCTCTTCCAAATAATCAAAAGCGGGCATCATAGCTTTAAATTTTTTGAATTGGGCCATGGCACGGGCATCTTTTTGATCAATAACAGCTTGTGGATTTTTAATAAATTTTGTAATCCATTCTGCACTGACTAGTTGGGTAATCCCACCCAATTGAGGCCCAATCCCATCCAGTTTAAAATTGTGGCAGGTACCGCAATTCAATTCAAATAACTGTTGACCTTCAGCAATTTGGGTAGAATCAACACTTATAGCCCATATTTTGAATGAACTAATAAGGAATAGTTGAAATACCAGTTTTAGTTTTAACATCAATTTTTAGATTTTCTATTTTATAAAATCATTAATATTCTTTTGAGTCACCAACTGAAAAGGCACCAGAAGATTTTTTTCAAAAGGTTGTTTTTTTACAATTTTGATTGCAGTTTCTATTGCACCAGCTCCCTGTTTTTTTGAATCTTGAAAAACTGTAGCATCTAATTCTCCTTTTTTTACCGCCTGAAGGGCATCGGCAATCGCATCAATACCTATCACAATTACTTTATCTTTTAGTCCAGCCTCTTGAAGTGCTTTTGTGGCACCCATGGCCATTTCATCATTTTGCGCAAATACTGCATTGATTTTCGTACCATATGTCTGTATCCAGTTTTGTACCAAATCCATACTTTTTGCACGATCCCATTCAGCAGTTTGGGTAGCAATAATTTTTAAATTGGGATATTCTTTGAGTATATCATTGGCACCTTGTTCACGTTGCAATTGTGCTGCTTGCCCCATTAGGCCATTAACCATTACAATATTGCCTTTCCCGCCTAATTTTTCTGCAATGAATTGCATGGCTATTCGGGCCGATTCAACATCGTTCGACCCTACAAAAGCGGTTGGCATTACAGTAGTTTCCGAATTTACATTGATGATAGGAATTTGAGCCGCTAATGCCTTCTTAACTGCTGGAGAGCTTGCTTCTACTTCGCATGGGTTCATGATAATTGCATCTACTTTTTGAGCGATAAAACTTTCAATTTGTTCAATTTGCTTTAAGGAAGATTTTTCGGCATCTACTATTATTAATTCAACACCCAGTTCATCGGCTTTTTTTTGCATTTCATCCGCCAGATTTACAATGTATTCACTCTGCATACCCAACATCGACACGCCAATTACAATTTTTCCTTCCGAATTTTCAGCTTTCTTTGAATTTTGGCAATTTGTCAAAAAAGTGATTATGAGAAAAACTGTAAATAATTTTAGTTTCATTTGATTGTTTATTTATTAAAGCCGTTAAAAAATCTATTTATGAATTATTTCTTTGGTTCCAACTATCTAAAACTACAGCCCCGATAATGATTGTGCCCATTACCACTTGTTGATAATAGGAACTAACATTAAGTAAATCGAGCCCATTATTGATTACTCCGATAAGTAATGCACCTATTAAAGTTCCGCTGATTGTTCCAATGCCTCCATTAGTGCTAGTGCCGCCAATAACGGCCGCAGCGATGGCATCCAGTTCAAAACCCGCACCTGCATTCGGTTGCCCTGTTGTGACTCTTGAAGTAAGCAAAAGGCCGGCCAAGCCAGCCAAAAAACCACAAATGGTATAGGCAGCTATTTTTACTTTGTTAATATTGATACCAGAAGCTCTCGCAGCTTGCTCGTTTCCCCCGACCGCATAAATATAGCGGCCTAAAATAGTTTTTTTCAAGAGAATTGAACAGATAATAAAAACTACAACTAAAATAATAATGGGTAAGGGAATCCCGAAAATCTCACCTCCTCCAATAAAATTAAAGGAATCTGAAAGATTAGAGATGGGCCTGCCTTTGCTAATAATTAAGGCCAAACCACGAGCGATAGTCATAGTGCCTAAAGTAACGATAAAAGGAGCAATTTTACTTTTTGTAATTAAAAATCCATTGAATGCACCTAAAGTCAAGCCTGCGGTAAGCCCAATAAGTATTGGAACTATCACTGGATAATCATCAGGATGGGCTGATAATGCCGCCATTACACCCGTTAAAGCTACCAATGAGCCCAATGATAGATCAATCCCACCTGTGATAATAACAAAAGTGACCCCAAAAGCCAATAATGAATTAATCGATACCTGCGTAATAATAATGGTCCAATTGGAAAGGCTCAGAAACTGGCTGGATAGAAAGGATAATAATAGACAAATAATAATAAAAGCGATAAAAATGCCGTATTGCCTGATTTGTTTAATTAATTGCATAGCGCATAATATTTTCTTGAGTTGCCTCTTTTTTTGATAAAATCGCTGTCTGTTTTCCTTTTGAAATTACTAAAATCCGGTCACTTAGTCCTAAAATTTCAGGTAGTTCTGAAGAAATCAAAATGATAGCCATTCCTTTTTCCTTTAACTGGTTGATTAGTTTATATATTTCGAACTTCGCACCAACATCTATCCCTCGGGTGGGTTCATCCAAAATAATTATTTTTGGCGAAACTAACA
>JAZKGO010000097.1:5415-12827 GCA_040385875.1 Bacteroidota bacterium | reverse complement strand
ACATCTATCCCTCGGGTGGGTTCATCCAAAATAATTATTTTTGGCGAAACTAACAATACTCTGCCGATTACAACTTTTTGTTGATTACCGCCACTCAGGCTCACTAGTTTCTGGTTAATATTTGATTTAATATGTAAGTCGGCGGCTATTTTGGAAGTAGCTGTCTTTTCCTTATCGGATTGTACTAACCCTATTTTCGAATAATTAAATAGATTTGATAAACTTAGATTATCCTTAATAGACAAATCAGGAATGAATCCATCAAGTTTCCTGTCTTCTCCCACATATCCAATTCCATAAGAAATGGCTTTTTTGGGCGAATTGATTGCTACTTTTTTGTCATCAATTGCTATTTGTCCCGAATCAAAAGAATCTAGACCATATAGCGCTCTTATTATTTCAGTCCTGCCAGCGCCTATTAATCCTGCGACGCCTAATACTTCATTGGGAAATACTTCAAATGAGATGGACTCAAACTTTCCTTTTTTCGTTAAGTTTTTTACCGAAAGGATGGGTTTTGAATCACTTTTCAGATTTTCAATTTTCGGAAAAAAATCATCTATTTCTCTGCCAACCATTAAGCTAATTAGCTGATGTCGCTCTAGATTATTCGTTTTTTGGGTAGTGATGTATTTCCCGTCTCTCAATACGGTAATCCTATCTGCAATTTCATAGATTTCGTCAAGCTTATGCGAGATATAGATGATTGAAACCCCTTGAAACTTTAAATCATTAATTATTTTAAAAAGCTTACTCACCTCATTGGCGGAGAAAGAGGAGGTAGGCTCATCCATAATAATGATTTTCGCCTGGTTGGAAACTGCTCTGGCAATTTCCACCATTTGTTTTTCTGCAATACTGAGATGCTTTATTTTGGACTGAGAATTTAACTGAATGCCCAGTTTTCTCAACAAATCATTCGATTTTTCTACAATATTATTTTCGTTTATCCAAAAATCTCGGCCCGATTCCCTTCCTAAAAATATATTTTGTGCAACAGTTAGCTCAGGAACTGCCAATATTTCCTGGTGAATCATCGAAATCCCTTTGTTCAAGATTTCTTTGACATTGCTATCTCTAAGGTTTTGTCCTTCAAAAAAAATAGAGCCTGAATCAGCAATGATTAGGCCCATAATTATTTTCATAAAAGTCGATTTCCCCGCCCCATTTTCACCCATCAAAGCATGCACTTCGCCTTTTTGCAAATCAAATTCAATATTATCCAATGCTTTAACTCCCCCAAATGATTTGGCAAGGTTGTTTACTTTTAAGATACTATTTTCGATTATTTGCATATTATTCTACGCATCCACCTTCTTCATTTGCGGCACTAATAAGTGCATGATTAGCCAAGCAATCAGATAGGCAGAGCCACAAATAATAAACATGATAAAGTAGCCTGTTTCGATTTGCCCAATACTTTCGTAATAGATAAACATCCCCTTTTGTATCAAGAAAGTCAATAATAAGCCGCCAACTCCACCAAAAAGTCCGCCGATGCCTGTTACTGAGGCCGTTGCATTTTTTGGAAACATGTCAGAAACAGTAGTGAAAATATTAGCAGACCAAGCTTGATGGGCCGACATGGCTAAGCCTACAATAATCACTGCTAGCCACATATTAATGGCTCCCAAATATTGTACAAACACAATTGGCATTACCGCAAAGGCATAAATAAGCATACTTGTTTTTCTGGCTTTAAAAACTGGCCATTTCAAATTAATCAATTTCATGGGTAGCCAGCCTCCCAACACACTGCCAAAGCTGGCAATAATCAATGGGATTGCTGAAGGCCAAATAATCTCAAATTTATCTAGATGATACTCTTTTCTCAAAAAATCAGGCAACCAAAATATATAAAACCACCAAACAGGATCGGTGAAAAATTTACCTAAGGCAAAAGCCCAGGTTTGGCGATAAGTGAGCAGTTTTGCCCAAGAATGTTTCGGCTTGCCAATTTCTGCTTCTAAATTTTCATCAGGATCACTGGTGATAAAAGCCAATTCTTCAGCACCCAATCTTTTTTGTTTGGTAGGTATTTCATAAAAAATAAACCAAAAAATAAGCCATAAAAAACCTACTGAACCTGTGAGAATAAAGGCCCACTGCCAGCCAAGGCTCTCGGCTATGAAAGGAATGGTAAAAGGTACAGCAATGGCTCCTATATTGGTGCCTGAGTTGAAAATGCCAGTGGCCAAAGCTCTTTCTTTTTTGGGAAACCATTCGGCAACGGCTTTGATAGCTGCTGGGAAATTACCCGCTTCGGTGAGGCCAAGGCCAACCCGGGCTATTCCAAAACCCAATGAACTTGTGGCAAATGCATGGCCAATAGCTGCCAAACTCCATAGTCCAGTTGCCAAGGCGTAACCGATTTTGGTGCCAAGTTTATCTACAATTCTGCCGGCAAACAAAAAACCTATGGCGTAGGAAAGTTTAAAAGCCATTTCTAAATTGGCATAATTGGCCACTTCTTCTACTGGCGACCAGTTAAATGCACTCGCCAAGTAGGGTTTCAGAAAGGCGATTACTGTTCTATCCAAATAGTTGATAGTGGTGGCAAAAAATATCAATGCACAGATTGTCCAGCGGTATTTGCCTATTTTATTTTCCATTTTTTTTTGTTTAGAGATATGTTAGTTTTCATTTTTTGACCATAAGCTTTATTTTTGCCTATTGCCTATTGCCTATTGCCTATTGCCTATTGCCTATTGCCTATTGCCTATTTTTCTATATTTTCACCGCCTGCCTAGCTAAAAGCAACCATTTTTTACCAGTCTTTTGATACACTTGCAAAACGCCGATATTCGCATGGCCTACTACTCCTAAATTGGTATAGTCAGCCACAAAAGTATGTCGCACCACGGCAGTTTTACCAGTAATTTGGATAGTTTGTTTGGATAATTCTATTGTTGAAAAATTATTCGAACCTGAAGCAATGGCTTCAACATATTCTGCTTTGTTTTCAATCTTAAAGTTAGAGTGCCCGTAACTCAGATTGGCATGAGTATTAGCATCCAAAATAGATCTGTCGCCATCCACCATTGCTTTTCGGATGGTTTCAACCGTTTGTGCAACTTGTTTTTCATCCTTGGACTGTGAGAAAATTTGGTTTGAAAATAAGGTAATTAGAGCGAATAAAATTAATTTTTTCATAGGTTTCGTTTAGATTTTTTTGTTTTAATCCCATTGGCCCACGAGTTTCGCTCGGAGCAATTATTGTTTGACCACTTTGTAGTCTTTTTAAGTCTAAGCTATTGTTTTTTTACTCGCCACTCACAAATCAAAACTCATAATTACAGTGAAACCCCTCTTTTCCAAGGGATAAAATCGTCATGGCCTTGCGCCACGGCTTTTGGAATATAAGCGCCTGATGCCGTAGCAATGCATAATTCCAATAACTCTTCGCCCATTTGTTCAATTGATTTTTCACCTGTGATAATTGTTCCAGTGTCAATATCAATGATATCCTCCATTTTAATAGCCAATTTTGTATTGGTTGAAATTTTGAGCACCGGACAAACGGGATTTCCCATTGGATTTCCTAAACCGGTGGTGAACATCAACACGTTTGCTCCTGAACCTGCGAGTCCTGTGGTACATTCAGCATCACCACCTGGAGTACATAATAAGTTTAAACCTGAGTTTTCGGCGATTTCTGTATAATCCAACACGCCAGTTATCGGTGAATTTCCACCTTTTTTGGCAGCTCCAGCAGATTTCATCGCATCTGTAATTAAACCATCTTTGATATTGCCTGGCGATGGATTCATGTCAAATCCAACCCCGACCGCTGCGGCATGTTTAGCATAAGCATCTTGTAATTTTGAAAACTTATCAGCCAAATCATCCGAAACACATCGATTGATCAATTCCTGTTCCATACCACATAGCTCTGGAAATTCAGCGAGCATTATTTTTCCATTTAAAGCCGCTAATAAATCAGAACAATAGCCTACAGCTGGGTTGGCCGATATTCCAGAAAATCCATCAGAACCTCCACATTCAACCCCCAATGTAATATTGGATAGAGGGGCGGGTTTTCTAACAATTTTATTGGCTTCAATAAGACCCAAAAAGGTTTGTTTGATGGCTTTTTGAATCATTTCTGACTCATTACCGATAGTCTGCTGATCAAAAATATAGATAGGTTTGGTATGGTTGGGATCTATTTTTTGATACGCCTCTTCAAACTGTTTTACTTGTGCATTTTGGCAACCCAAACTGAGTACAGTGGCACCAGCTACATTTGGGTGAGCCACATAACCAGCCAATAGCTGGCACAACGTTTGAGCATCGTCTCTGGTGCCTCCGCAACCCATTGTATGGGTTAAAAACTTAAGGCCATCCACGTTTTCGAATATTTTTTTGGAGCTTTCTGAATTATTCTTTTCTTGAAAAGTGATTTCATTTAAATTGCCTCCAGTTTTATAGGTATCAACTAATGAGCGTGTAAGCGACTCAAATTGGTTGGATGGCGCATAACCTAATTGGTCGAGAAAGGCATTTTTAATTTGTTCTAAATTTTGATTTTCACAAAAAACCATTGGTATAAAAACCCAATAATTAGCGGTACCTACTTTACCATCTGCTCGGTGGTAACCATTAAAGGTGCGACCCTCAAACTTTGAAATATCTGGTTTTTGCCATGCTGGAGCCGGCATTCTTTTCCCATATTTTTCCGCTTCATGTTTGGTATTAAAAATGGTAATTTGCTCTCCTTTTTGTATTTTTTGCGAAGCTTTTCCAACGGTAATCCCATACATTTTGATGAAATCATTAGTATTCAAATTCTCCTCTGAAAATTTATGTTTGGCAGGAATATCCATTATAAGTTCAATCCCATGATGTATTTCCCCTTTTTTGAGGTCTGTCAAGGCTACAAATACATTATCTGAGGAATTGATTTTTACCGATTTATGCGTCATTTTAGAAATTGAAATATTAATCCCAAATATAATTTATTATTGTTTAAAATGTAATTTTCAAATACCGAAGCAATGATTCATATGAAAGGTAAAATTGGCCTCAAAATTGATATTTTGGCCAATTTTAATGATGGTTTCGTTTGCGTAAATAATCTTAAAAAATTTGCCAAATCGTTAAATTTGGCAAATTCTGTCGGGTTGTGGGTATTTATTTCAGAGTGGCCAAATATTCAACCACATCTCTAATTTCCCTTTTTGAAAGTAAAGAACCCATTGCAGGCATGCTTGATGGTAGGTTTTCTCTTTTCTTTATCCTTGATTTTTCAATCACTAATGGCTCTGCATCTGAGGTATTTATGGTGATTTCTGAATCAGTTTCTTTTGCCAAAAGGCCCGTAATATCTTGGCCGTTTGTCAATACCACATTTACATTTCCAAAACCAGGGGCGAGTCTAGCACTTGGTTCGACAAGCGCTCTCAAAATTTCCTCACGTGAAAGGGTATTGGAGATTTTAGAAAGTTCTGGCCCAACATTACCGCCTATTTTATTGACAGTATGGCAGCGGACGCACTCAGCAGCAGAGCTATTATTAAAAATATTACGACCAACTGTCCAGCTCCCGCCTGTTAGTGACTCCAAATATTCGTCAAAAACGGTTCCACCTTGTTTAAATTGGCCAATTTTTGCTTTCAAACTTGCTGAACCGGAGGCTTCCACAGCCTCAAATAATTCAAGAGAAAGACTATTTGGGATTTCTTTGGTTTTTAATTGATCAATTAATTTTTCGAAAATAGTTTCTGTTTTTGCCAAATCCAGCTTGCCCAATACGACCAAAATTTGTTGCTTTTCTTTTTCGCTTCCTGTTAACAATACATTCGAAACAATGGAGGGAAGGCTTTCTTTATTAGTATTTGAATTATTGAGTAAGCTCAAAGCAGTGGTACGGACAATTGCGTTTTTATCAGTCATTGCCTCTTTAATTAAGGCATCAATGTTGCTGTATTTCAGCGAATTAAGGTTTTTTAATAAGGCTGATTTTACCCTGATACTTGAATTTGTCTCATACATTTTGGCCAAGGCAGTATTAAAGGTTGGTATATCCAAATTACCCAATAAATTGATAGCTGAAAGAACCGTCTCTTCGTTTTTATCCTCCAAAAATGCAGGAATATAAGGAAGGATTTTAGAGCGAACCACGGCCGGATCTCTGGTAATTTGGCCTCTGTAACGGCCATCCACTCTATCCAAAACGGAAGGGTTGGCCCAAGTACCTAAAGTAGCCAATGCTTCAGCTTTGATTGCATCTGAAATATCTGTTCTAGTCGAAAACTGTACTAAATCATTGAATTGTTTTTCACCGCCTACTCTCAAAGCGGCATTGATTGATCGACGAAGCAATGCCTCCGTTTTAAATCTTTTTTCGTTCATTGCACTGGCAAGTGCTGGTAAAGATCCTGTAATGGATAAATCGTCATTAATTCCTCTGGCGGCTTCAGTAGCAATATACTCGTCCGAATCTTTCAAGAAAATGGAAATATTTTCATTTTTTAATCTACGAAGTACCAAAACAGCCGCTGTTCTTAATGCTTTACTTGGGCTATTCGAAAGTGCTAAAATTGGCTCTACTGTTCCTATTTTTGACAATGCCAAAACTCCAGCATGACGAATATAAACTTCTTCATCATTATTGGCTTTCAACATTTCGATAAGAGGTTGCACCGCATTTTTTTCTGAAGTGATTCCTAAGGCTTCAGCAGCATAAAATTTCACTCTCGGATTGTCATGTTTTAGGAGTCCAATCAGCTCACTACCTGCGCCATATAATTTTGAATCTCCGATTATCTTTGCCGCTTGAGCAATAATTTCTGAATCTTTGTCTTTCAATAATCCTAAAATTGGGCTTCCGTATTTTGAGTTTTTTCTGGCCAATTGCCCTATTCCCCAAATACTATTAATTTTGGCCAATTGATTGTTCGAATTGGCAATGGTATTTTGGAAAACTACAAATCCCTTTTGGCCTCGGTTGGCTAATTCAAATTGCGCTTTCTGACGTATTCGTTGATCCACATTGGCTAATAAACTTCCTAAATATTCATCAGTTTGGGCTGAATAGTTTAATTGCATTAATTTTTTGGTCTCCAATCGGATAGCCTGCAAATCATTTTTATCTGATTTTACGTCTATTTTCCAAACTCTTCCATAGTTTTTGGTATCCCATCCATTCACCCAATCGGCAGCATAAAGGGCTCCGTCTGGGCCAAAACGAATACCAGTTGGTAAAATGCCACTCACTATGTCCGTTTCACCATCTAATACAAAAGAGGCACCTTTTGGCTTCAGGCCAAACGACCAAATATGTGATCGTGTGGCTCCGCCCACAAATTCAACCAAAAAATATTTGTTTTTCCAAACCGAACCCAATGCTGTTCCTGGATTATAAACCATGCCTGTTGGGCCATTGTGGAAGTTTTGGATTGGAGGAATAA
>JAZKGO010000097.1:0-5315 GCA_040385875.1 Bacteroidota bacterium | reverse complement strand
GGATTATAAACCATGCCTGTTGGGCCATTGTGGAAGTTTTGGATTGGAGGAATAATATAGGCCGCCTGACCCTCCCAGCGTGGCACATATAATTTTTCGTCCATCCATACTTTGTAAGTGTTGTTTTTTGGGTCCGTATATTTACCATATTGCCAATTGCTTCTCCAGCCTGCATCAGAGCCTCTTACCACGTGAACCAATCGCTCTGATTCTCCCGGATGATCCCCGTCGTTATCAGAACTTATCAGGTTGCCGTAATCGTCAAAAACAAACTCATGCGTATTGCGAAGTCCAGTGGCAAATATCTCAAAATCAGACCCATCTGGGTTGGATCTAGCAATAATTCCGGAGTTGGGATTTTCGTGTTTTGAACCGTCTTTGGCAGTTATATTGGCTCCAATATCGCCAATATTCCAATAAATACGGCCATCAGGGCCAGGCACAACCCCTGACATACCATGACCACTAAAACCAATATGAACGCCATATCCATGACTTATAGAGGTTTTTTTATCTGGTAAGCCGTCGTTATTCGTATCGGTTAATCTCCATAAATCAGGAGCTATGGCATAAAACAAATCTTTGCCCATTACCAATAAGCCACCCGCCACATCAGTTACTTCCTCATTGAAATCTGTAAAAATTTTAGTGGCAATATCGGCGATACCGTCACCTGATTTGTCCTCTAGTTTCCAGATCTCATCTTTTTCTACTGCTAAATCTTTCCAATCGTGGCTTCCGTCTTCGTTTAAATCTTTTAACCATTCATTTTCTTTTGATTTTTCAGGGGCAAACGTTTTTCTTAAAAAGGCCCTGCGTTCTTCAACTGTTTGTAAACCGATGGATTCTGTCATCCAATGCCGATAGCCACGAATATCAAATTCTGAATTTTTTTGACGGTTGGTGCGGGTGAGATATACGGCTCCATTTTCATCGATATCCATTGAAACTGGGTCCGGAGCTAATGAGTCAGTAGCCCAAAGAGTCATTTCAAGGCCATCGGCCAGCTTTGCAGGGGTTTTAGTACGTGTTTCTTTAGCCCTAGAAGCTACGTCGGCTTGGTTTTCCTGAATAACTGAAACTGTACTGGTAGGCAATGATTTCATGCAAGATATCACTACAATTACAAAAAGGATAAGGAAACTGAATTTGAATAAAGATATTTTTTTCATGTAGAAATTTAATTTTAATAAAGGTCAAATTAACGAAATTTAATCCAAAAAACTGTCCGTATAATACAAATTTTTAAGGCTAATATTTTTTTATAGCCACAAAAAAAGCTGTTAATTGTGCATTCAACAGCTTTTTAAAAATTTTATTTCCAGACTCTAAGGTGCTTGGAGCAAATCGATCTATTTTTTATCTTCTTGTACTTTTTCACCTAACAATTCATAACCTTGTACTTCTACTTTTACTTTTGTTATTTTCGAATCGGTTCTTAAAAAGGTAAAAACACCACCCATTTCAGCATTTTCAAAAACGTCTTTCATTTTGACTGCCAATATTGTCTCAGGGTATTCACCCGCCTGACTTACTAATTTTCCATCTTTTATTACAAACAATATGGACTCCACAGGAGAGCCTTCTGCCAATTTAAATTTCCCTACATATTCAGAAAGGTCAACCGAATCGGCAACTACAGTGCTGTTTTTCAATGAGTTGCCAGTTTTGGCAATCGAAGAAAAGTTTAAAAATAATAATGATGCTAAAAATAAAATGACGCTTAAAAGTGTAATATTTTTCATTTTTTTAAATGTTATAAGTTTGGAAATTATTAAAGTATTGTAATCAAAATAGGAGAGGTTGTAAATGAAATCAAATTGATTAACAAAGTTGAATCTGTATCTTTTACTGAATTGCTTTCTACAATCAAATTTACAAAAAATCTTCTCTTTGTGGATTAAAGACATCGATTAATTCACCAGCTTCCAAACATACTACCCCATGAAATACCATTGATGGAGCATAAAAGACATCTCCTTGTTTCAAAATCTTTTTACTATCGCCCATAGTAACTTCAAATACACCACTTGCCACATAGCTCAATTGTAAATGAGGGTGATTGTGAATAGCGCCAACCGCTCCTTTTTCGAAAATCACTTTTACCAACATGAGTTCATCACAATGCGTCATTATTTTACGCTGAATCCCCTCTCCAACAGGAGTATAGGCTAATGCGGAGTCTTCAATTAGCGTCAAATTATTAGTATCTAGCATGTTTTTGGGGAATAGAATTTCTATTGATAATTTTGATTTTTTTAAAATTATGATAAATAATTGATTAAATTTATGATAAGGAAATTAAAATATATCTATTTGTAGTAAATCTGAATTTTGGAAATAGTCACTATTAAAGATATCGCAAAAGCACTTAACTTGTCGGCCTCCACTGTTTCGAGGGCTTTGCGGAACAGCTATGAGATTAGTGAACCTACCAAAAAAATAGTATTAGAATATGCCAAAAAATATAATTATCGTCCAAACCCGATTGCTTTAAGCTTAAAAGAAAATAAGAGTAGGTCGATTGGGGTTTTGGTTCCTGAAATAGACAATCCGTTTTTTTCACAAGCTATTAATGGGATTGAAAGTGTGGCTTATGCCAAAGGGTACCATGTGTTGATTTTCCAAAGTAATGAATCATTGGAAAGGGAAGTAATCAACATTAATCACATGATTTCTAGAAGGGTTGATGGGGTAATTTTATCTTTATCAGCTGAAACGTTCGATGTACCTCATTTGCATGAATTAACAGAGATGGGCACCCCAATGGTGATGTTTGATCGGGTTTCTAGCGAAATAAATACGCATAAAGTGGTGGCTGATAATTTTTCTGGAGCATTTGAAGCCGTTGAATTATTGATAAAAAAGGGTAAAAAGCGAATTGCTTTTATTGGTGTATCGCAGAATATTTCGATTTCGAAAGAGCGATTGATTGGCTATAAAGCCGCTTTGGAAAAACATGGAGTTGAGTTTGACCCCACTATTGTGAAAGAAAGTGGCTACTCTCCAGAAAATATTGAAGCAGATATAAAGGCCTTATTCTCAATGGAATACCCACCAGATGCGATACTTTCGGTTTCGGATAGGTTGGCTTTGACTTGTCTTTCTGTATTTAAAAAACAAAAGTATAATATCCCCAAAGATTTCTCCTATATCTGTTTTTCCAATCTAAAAGTGGCAGATTTGTTTTCCCCAAGCATTACTACTGTTACACAACCTGCATTTGAAATGGGTCAAAAATCGGCTGAGCTTTTATTCCAAATACTGAACGCTAAGCCTAAGGAAAAGATCGAGTTTCAAACATTAAAAATCAGTACGACTTTAAATGTTAGAGAATCATCTAATTGATTTGGAAAACTCATCTATTTTTTACCCCGTCATGTATTTGTTGTAAAGTTTCATTCAATCCAAAAGTCCAGTTCCAGCTTGGGTAGTGGCTTTTAAATTTGGTGAGATTCGAAATATACCAAATATGATCGCCAATCCGATTGGTTTCGGAATAGCTAAAATTCATTTTATTTCCCGTAATTTCTTCGCAAATGGCAATAGCCTCAATCATGGAGCAGTTGGCAAAACGCCCGCCACCTGCATTGTATACTTCCCCTGCACGTGGGTTTTGGTAAAAATGCCAAAACATATTCACCAAATCGTAGCTATGAATATTGTCACGAACTTGCTTGCCTTTGTAACCAAATATAGTATAGTGTTGTCCAGTTATGGCGCATTTCATCAAATATGATAGGAAACCGTGTAGCTGAGTGCCAGAATGATTAGGCCCAGTAAGGCATCCGCCACGGAATATACCCGTTTTCATTCCGAAATATCGGCCATATTCTTGAACCAAAATATCAGCAGCTACTTTTGAAGCCCCAAAAAGTGAATGTTTGGTATGATCGATACTATGCTGCTCATCGATTCCATTTTCAAAATAAGGGTGGTTGGCATCAATTTCGAAACGGGTTTCAGTTTCTATTAAAGGAAGAAAATTCGGATTGTCACCATATACTTTATTGGTGGAGGTGAATATAAAAACGGCCTCTGGGCAATGCTGGCGAGTCATTTCCAACATATTGAGAGTACCATTGGCATTCACTGAAAAATCGGTGAAAGGTTCTTTAGCGGCCCAATCATGCGAGGGCTGAGCGGCAGTATGCAATACTAATTTGATATCTGTTGCATATTTTTGGAAAATAACCTCCAACTGGCTCACTTCCCGAATATCAGCAGGGTGGTGGACATAATTATCAAATTTTTCTTTTAATCGATTTTGATTCCAGGTGGTTGAAGCCTCAGCACCGAAGAAATATTGGCGCATGTCATTGTCAATCCCAATTACCAAATCAAATTTATCTGAGAAAAACCCAACCGCCTCACTTCCAATCAGGCCTGCTGAGCCAGTAATTAATGCTATGTTCATAAAAAATGATTAATTTTTTGTGGTGCAAAGATAGTGGAAATAATAAAAAATAGGTTTTTGAGAGATTTGGATTTAGACTTCAAATTACAAAATATCTAAACTTTAGATAATTATTTTAAAATTATACCTTAATTTCGCAACTATAACTCAAAAAAATAAATGGCAATAAAACCGAAACCACAACTTAAACTAATTTTAATTCTATTAATTGGCTACAGTAGTTTTTCACAAAAAAGGATAGGTATTTATAACGTAAATACTATTTCATCTAAATCAAGAAGCTTTTGGAATCCCGATACTCAAAATAGCGAAATATTGGGTGCTGTACCTGCTTATTGTGTTGATTTTTTTTCGAATAATCAAGATTTTATCACAATTGATAGGAAAAACCTTAACCTGATTGACCATGAAAGAGAAATTCAAAAATCAGAAAATTTCATGGATGGTTATGTTGTTGGCCAAGGAAAAAGTGAAGGTGTTGATTTCATTTGTCAAAGTGTTTATGATATTGACACTTATGTACTAATCATAAAAATATTAGATGTTAAAGGGGAGAAAATACTATGTTCAAGCGAAAAGAAATTAAATAGTAATCTATTTGGCATAAAAGACTTGAAGCAACAAGTCACTGCAATGCTACTCGAAATAAGTGCGAATTGCTTCGAAACTGAAATTCTTGTTTTACGAGCTTTAGAAACAAAAGGGAAAAAAGCAAAAACAGTTTTGATTTCAGCAGGAACAGACCTTAGGGTAAAAAAGGGTTACAAATTTGAAATATTCGAACTAGTTCAGGAAAAAATTGGCAGTAAAGTTGTTAACCGAAAAAATACAATTGGTTATGGTGAGGTATTGAAAGTTGAAGACGAAAATTTTTCAGTAGTTGATATAACCGATGGGA
>JAZKGO010000096.1:0-18673 GCA_040385875.1 Bacteroidota bacterium | reverse complement strand
CCAATTTTTGACAATAACTCATCTAACTCTTCTTTCGAAAGCTTATTGTTGAGTAATTTGTCAATCAAATAATCAGGGCGAGTGCCTTCCATTGTTAAATTAAAATATTCGTTCAATTAGATACGGTATTTTAGCCAAAAGAGTTTAAAGTATCTTACTAAGATCCGTTACAAAAACCCGTGTGCTAGTTGTATAATTGCCTCCATTTGGATCCTTGTACTTCAGGTCTAAATAAAAGGCCTGATACCCTTTGGAGGGGTAAGGAATTACCAAATTGATTTTAGGCAATGTGGTAAGTTTGATATTTTTACTTAACCACAAATTATTACGAAAATCTCTGTCCGAAGAGGTGGTTGACCATAAAGTAGCTTCAACCAAATTATTCTCAAAAGCATTAATATTTAATTCAATACCATCTTTTGTATTGTCAGTTTTCCAATCAATCGTTTGATACTCTTCATTACGGATTGTTGTTCCAAAAAAGCCCCCTAATGCCTCAAAAGCTTGCTTTCCTCCACCTAAATTATGACCAGCATTTGGTACATAATGAATCATATTTTTACCAGGAATCTGACTATAATAATGCTTTATGGCATCAACAGTCCAATATTCATCATTGGTGCCAATAAAAATCATTTTAGGAACGGTCAGTTTATTTCTGTAGGAGTAGGGGTCAATCATAGCGGTAATCGCCTTTCCATCTTCGGTATCTGTGCCCTGGGGTATTCCCAATTTCACATAGTCCTCTATTTGAATACTGTACTCTCCATAGGTTTTATATTGATAGTCGAGTGTTGCGGGCATGTTTAACATATCAATTACCATTGGGGCAATTGCTTTTACCCGTTTGTCGTCAATTGCGGCGGTAAGCCAGGTTGTCCAACCACGCTTAGAGGCCCCAGTTACCACAAAATTATTGACCTCAAACTTTAGATTTTTTTTAGAAAAATCTTGCACAAAATCCATTGCTTTCACTGCACTTTTCACCATTGGAAACAATAGTGGCCAGGTATAATCTTTATCCTTTTTAAATTGATGCAGTGTATATGAAATAAGCGCATCTTCTGTTAAATCACCGTATAATGGCTGGTTTGGGGCTTGTTTTAATAATGCAACGATTGCGCTATTCTTTTCGGCAATACCTGCAAGTGAGGGCCACAACCCATCAGCTTTACTCCAATTAGGTTGTTCCATTTTGTTTGAGCCGCCCGTAATGAATAACAAAGCTCCATCATATTTCAATACAGATGGTACAAGTATTGTAAGCTGGTGTCGCCAGGTGTATTCTCTCCACTTTTGAGAGGTAATTAATAGGTTATAAGCTTTAGTATTGCCAATTATCAGTGAATCTTTTAACTCCCAACTAAAATTCTTATCTCCATTAGAGATATAATTTTGCAATGCTGTTTCTGGCGTTACTGCTTTTTGAGAAAAAACATAAACTACTGATAATAAATAGGTTACTACAAATATAATTACTTTTGAATACTTGGTTTTCATAGTTTAAATCTGTTTTTTTAGGATGTTAATTGCTATTAATTGATGGGTTTAGGACTCTCGTTAATAAATTTCAAAGCTTGTTCCATGTATATTTCTGCGGTCATTTCACCTAGGCTGGTGCGGCTTACGTATTCGTATCTCTTAAAACTATTAAAGTCAACTTTTGTTAACATATAACCAAAAGCGTCATTGGTAAGGCCAAATAAAAATGGATATTTTGTCGGCATGTTTCTCTTAATATAGTAGCCAACATTAGGGAGTGCTTCCCCAGGTATTGTCAATATCTGAGCGGGACCAATATTTAAAAGATTTACTTGAGTAGCTACATAATTGGGTTTGTCGAATTTGTATTTCAAAGGCGATTTTTGTAAAATGTATCTCATCATTTCAGACTCAACAGGGAATTCAATAGTGCGTGAATCACAGAAAAGAGAAGGGTTTTCCAACAATGGCGCTTTTGCTATTACTCGTAAAGCTTCATCAGCCAAAAGTTCTCCAATTCTGATGCATTCCTCCCAAGTATTGGCTTCTTTACCTCCTGTTCCTTCTTTTCCCAATTCGAGTCGAGTATCGGCTGTAACCATGCCACCTTGCGCACCATTCATGAATAAAGCCATCCCGCCAACTTTCGACTCTATTCTGTCGTATAATGGTCCACAAAGGTCTGGGCTCAAAATACCTCTTCCAGACCCCAATACTTCTGGATGCACAGCATAATTCACTAAAGTGGCAATTGGCTTACCCGTTGTTGCAAGGGCTTGAATGATTCCGCAACGAGGGTCGTAAAGTTGGGGTGCGTAATAATTATAAGCAATTTTTCCTTTGGCTTCCTCCACGGCTATTTTCAATGTTGCAGGCTCCAATTTTGTAATCGCCTCATTTACCGCATCTGCAATTTGCTTTACACAAAAATCAAGGTATTCCAAATCGGCATAGGATTTTCCGGTTTCGTCTGGGAAGGCATACGCATCAGGTGCACTATGTGTATGAGTTGCACCAATCAATATATTTTCAGGCGGAATACCTTTTATCAGTGCTCTTGATTGATTGCCAAGTATTGAAGTCCAGCCCAAATTATCAACACTTACGATGGCAAACCTAACATTGCCTTTTTCAAACACCATTGCTCTTGCATATAATTCTCCTTTCTTTTCTTTGGTAGGTTTTGGTTTTCCTATTCCACCCGAAACGGGCAAAAGAGGGTTCGGTGTTATTATTCTTAAAGCTGCCCCTACTTTTAAAGCTTGCGAATTTCCTTCTGGCAAAACAAAATTGAGGAGGAATAAGAAAAGCAATATTTGAATTCTGTTTTTAGTCATTATAATATTATGATATTGGTTATAAACCTTTTATAAATGCCACTAAATCAGCCATATCTTGTATTTTGATTGTATTTTCAAGGCCATTTGGCATTGCTGAAGTTTTCGACACAATGCGTGATTTTATATCCGCTTTATTAATACTTTGCGTTGCTCCTCCTAAAACTTTCAAAAATATTGTATTTGAATCTTCGGAGGTAATTATTCCTGCAATATTTTTGCCGTTTTTTAGGCTAATATTCCACATACCATATTTATCCGCAATAGAATTATTTGGATTGATAATTTCAGTAATTATCGAATGGGCATTTCTGCTTTTTAAAGTTGAAAGGTCGGGTCCAAAATCAGTCCCTTCTAAGCCCTTGATTTGATGACAAACCGAGCAGTTTTCAATGAATATTTTTTTGCCATTGGCTATATTTCCTATCCTATCACTTGCCGCCAAATAATTTTGCACAACGGCTTTTCGGTCTTCATTCAGGGATAATATTCGGCGTGCATGAGCTCTGATTTTTGTTTCTTCATAGTTCATTAATTCAACCATCTGCACCCAAAGAAGATCACTTTGTGGAATATTACCTTTCTCAATTTCACTTAATAATATTGGAATGCGTATTTCTTTAGTAATCAGGTATTTAATCCATTCTTTTTTAACTGGCGTTTTTAGTTTTTTGTAAATTTTGTTAATCTGGTTGTAATCTTTCGTTGCCAAGTTTTCAGGAAGTGCCTCAACAGCCGCCATTTGTAGCCCTTCAGTTGTTTGGCCTGTGATAAGATTAATCAATTTTGATTCAATATCTGGGCTTTTTGAGAGGGCCAGTAGCGCAATAGCATCTTCTTGAAATGAAATGTCTTTTGAGCTACCAAATTTTGTTTTGATAACTCCAATTTCTATTTGATTTTTTGGCAACCCAACTATTGAAATTAAGCCTGAAATGGACTTTCTTAATTTACTGTTTGAGGTTTTTGAAAATGTATTTAAAAGCTTTGTTTTATCTGCTTCAGTAATTTCAAAAGTAGCCCCAGAGTATTTCCAAAATGAGGACAGACCGTTTAAAACTGGAGCATTCCACCATTCCGCTGTTGCAAGCGTTTGATCAAAAAAAGTTCGATTTTTTGATTTAGCTAAAGCTGCCGAAAGGTTCATAAATAGGCTCGCTTTACCCTTCGACTCTTCATTTCTATAGTTTAACACTGCACTTTCGAAAAGGAATTGTTCTTCCCCTTTGGAAGCAGCGATTGCGGCAACACTCGTCCAATGATCTTCGATGCCCGCATTTAATACCTCAAATCTTAATTTCCTCAATTCTTTAAAATTAAAAAAGGCTGAGGAGCAGAGCCATTGAAACCTTACCCGAGGCTCAGGATCATTTGCCAACTTTATTAGTGCATTATTAAACTCAACGTTACTTTTAAATTCAGGCTTATCTATTAATCTATCAGCCAATTGCAAGGCATTTTCCTTCACCCCTGCATTTTGGTCATCAAGAACCATAATCAGGTGCTTTGGCTGTAGTTTGTTCCAATCAAACAACAACCACAGTGCTGGAATTTTTGATTCTGGTTTTTCACCTGAAATTATGTTTTCAAGGTTAGTTGCAACCGACTGGTCGTTTCGTTGAAAAAGCAACCTTTGTGCATTTTTTCGATACCAACCATTGTTGTTTTTCAATAATTCAACCAAATCTTTTGACGATTTCGATGATAAATCTAAGTTGCCAAGCCAATTCATTTTAGAGCTGTTTTTTAAGGAAACTCTATAAATTCGTCCTTTGGTTGTGCCGTTGTACAGTGCGCCAGACTGATTAATTTCGTCCGACATCCATTCGGGATGTTCAACAATTTGTCGATAATAATCTATGATATAAAGTGCTCCGTCGGGGCCTACATAAAAATTCACTGGCCTAAACCATGGGTCTTTTGAAGCTAAAAATTCCTTTTTTTCTAAAAGTCTTTTGCCTGTGAAAGTCGCACCATTTTCAGTTATAATATCGGCATGAACCAAATTATGGACTGGCTCAGCAATAAAAGAAATGTTATTGAATTCTTTCCCAAAGGCTCCCCCATCATACCAAGTAATTCCGCAGCTAGAGGTAATTATACCAACATCGGTAAGTAATTGATGATTAGGGTTTTCGGTTATCGGGAAAACCTCGGCAGCATTTCCATGATCTGGTATTTTTTCCATGGCATCAGATATTGCCAAGTTGGGGTTCAATGTTGAATATCTTGCATCAATTACTTCGTGGAAAAGGTGATTGGCATTATCGGTATAAAATCGATGCCCCCAAGGATCGGTGGTATGACCAAATTGAGTTTCGCCAGAAAGCGACTCCAACTCATCACTATCTGGCTTAAACCTAACATTTTTACCGTTCCCATTTTGATTCAACTGTTTCGCATTTGGTTTATTGGGATACCTTATTTCAGAACCTTTGTCAGGAAAAACACTTTCATAGGCAAATGAATTAATCGCCCCTGAATGCCCAATATAAATCCAATTATCGAGTCCAAATTTAGGGTTGTTCATATTGTGTTGAGGATTCGAAAGTGAAAAGCCAGTAATAATCACTTCTTTTTTATCGGCGATATTATCTCCGTTGGTGTCTTCAAAGTAGATTACATCAGGTGCATCGGTTACTATGATGCCCTTTTTCCATTTCATTATTCCTGTGGGCAATGTAAGGTTATCGGCAAACACAATGCTTTTATCGGGCTCGCCATCACCATTGGTATCAATCAATTTGTTCACTTTTCCCGTTTTACTAAGATCAAGCGGGTATCCTGGCATTTCTACCACGTACCAATTTCCATCTTCATCTATCTCCATTGCCACAGGATCTTTAACTAATGGTTCGATGGCAACTAATTCAATCTGGAAGCCTTCCATTATTTCAAAAGAATCAACTTCCGACTTCTCTTTAGTGGGATTCGAAATATGATTTATTAAGATAGGAAATAAGGTAAAAATCAGGAAAATGATGAATTTCATGTGTATATACTTGATTTTTAAAGGTTACATGGAATGCCCCATATTTATCATTCGGCTTGTATTCAAACTTTCTAATTGTGAGCATTTCATGTGTATTTATTTGTTTTTTTATTGGTCACATGGAATATCCAAAATTATAAGTGGTTTGCCTTCAACAACTTGAGTATGGATATTTCATAAAACTATTTCATTTTGATCAATAAATTAAGAGGCAAGTGTTTTAGATATTGAATTTACAAATTCAAAATTTACATTTGGGTTTTAGGAGAAAGAAATTTCTTGATTAAATAAAAAAGATACTTATGTTTTTTAGATTTTACATAAAAAGCAAGAAGTATCTTTTTTTAACGTTGAATTAATTACATTGTAAACAAAGTTTTATAGTTTTTTTTATTGATTTAACATGAAGCTAAAGCTTCAAGCAATTGACAAAAGGGCTGGAAGGCTCAGCAAAGGTTTTGTCAATTGCAAAAGGTTTTACCCGTTTCGGCGTTCCGATTTGTAAAAAAATAGAACAAACTTTGTTTACAATGATTTAAAGCACTATTACCAAGGTTTGCCCGTACCTTGAATGAGCCATGGCTTTGACCATGGGCTATTTTTGGCATCGGCTTGTGAAAAAGGGGTAACCTCCAATTTGTCGGCCGCCGCTGTTGCATTGGCTTTATTGATATTCAGTTCATCTCTCATGTAATAGAACCGCAATGGAATTGCCTGCCTTTTGGCAGCGGGACCAGATTTTAGTGCAGGTAATCCAGTTCTTCTGAAATCAAACCAAGCCTCGGTGGCGGCAGTCCAGCTTGCAATCCACTTTTGCTCAAGCACTTGCTTCACTGTGCCATCAAAAGCAACACCATTATTTGCCATATAGCTATCAGTTGATGAGGCAAGCCCCCAAGTGTTTAATGATGCTTTTACCCCTGCTTCATATCGAGCCTTTGCATCCCCAACGGTCCAACCTTTTAATGCAGCTTCCGCTAAAATAAAGTTAACCTCCGCAGCTGAAATCAATCTTGCTTTCAATAATGGGCCTTTGGCTTGTTTGTAGATGTTGTTCAGAAAAGAAACGTGTGGGTTGAATGATGTTTGCCCAGGAGTCGGATTAAGATTATAGGCGGATGGTAAGGCTGAAAAAGCTGTTGGTAAACCAACATACTCTTGATCGGTATCAACCACAGTTTTACCCACTTTATCGGGAGATAAATAACGTTTCCCCTCAACAATTTTATCGGTACCTGCTGGTAAGGTTACATCGACCACTAAAGGAATTTCAACTTTATTAGCCCAAATACCTAATCTTGGGTCTTTTAGACCTTGTAAGGTTTCTACCAGAGTTGATGCCATTTTAATACGACGATAATTGCTTCCGCTTGCATCATAAATTGTATTGGCTGGCCAAGAGGTGCCGTCACTTGTACCTGGGAATGCCATGGTAGCATCATCTGTATTAGAGGTAATAATTGGATATAATGCCGCATTTGCCATGATTTTTTCAATGCCTGCTTTGGCAACTTCAGGTTTTTTGGCTGAAATTCTCATATAGTAACGAAGTGCTAATGAATTGGCAAATTTTCGCCACTTGGCAGGGTCGCCTTGATAGATTACATCTACATTGGTAACAATACTTGAGTATTCAATTGCTGATTTTGATAATAATGAATTTGCTTTCTCCAAATCCGCCAATATTCCAGTGTAAATTGATTCCTGGCTATCGAAGCTCGGCAAGATGTTTTCAGTGCCACCCGTTTCGCCTTTTAAAGCTGTGGAATAAGGTGCATCGCCCCAAAGATCAGTAATCAAGCCGAAATTAAAAGATTTCATTACTAAAGCCACCCCTTGATGGAAATCAAGTTTCAATGCAGTAGCTCTATCATAAAGCAGGTTGTTGTTACGCAATATATCATAATTGGCACTCCAACTTTGATCCCCACCCCAATCATAATCGTTATGGCCAGAAGACCATGCGTCTTTTTGAGTATGTTGTACTACCCCTGCAATATCCTGATAGCCAAGGTTTACATATAATTTTGAAGTTTCTGTCAAAACAGTTGGCATAATCAAATTGGGATTTACCAAATCAGGTTGCACTCCATTTGGGTTATTGTTTACTTCTGTTAAGTCTTCGCAAGAAAAAAAACAGCTACACAAAATAACCAGTGTTATTATTTTTTTATTAAAATTTTTCATAAGTATTTATTGTTTTAAATTGCCTTTTTGAATATGCTCTAATGAAACTTTTAATGGTTTTCATTAGGACTGTTTTCGTTTGAACAATTGTTTAAAGTATATTAAAATGTTAGCCCCAGTTTGAAGCCAATTGGCATAACCCATGGCGTTACATTATATCTTTCAATACCTTGCTTGAATTGGGATCCGGCCTGTACACCAGCTTGCGGTTGAAAAGCTCTTTCAGGATCAATGCCTATGTTGGCGGCTGTCCATAACATTATGTTTCTGCTGTAAACGGAAATATTAGCATTTTGCATACCCAGCTTTTTAACCAAAGAACTAGGGAAATCATAACCGAGGGAAATTTCTCGTAGTTTTAAGAAAGAGGCGTCAAATGTGGCAGCTCTTGTAAAATCCCATGGGTAATTATCGCCGTAAGGTATAATTTTAGTGCCAGCAGCTCCTAGGTTTTCAGTATAGCCTGTGATTTTCCCTTCAGCATCGTACTGGGCAATTACCCCTGGGTTAAATACTCCATATGGATAAGTGTTACCGCCGTATTCGAACGGATATCCACCGTATTCGGCAGTTGGACCACCTACTATGTTAAATTTGTTTCCGTTTACCCTGATTAATTGATCCTGATTTGCTACTAAATAGTTACGAAGAGCATCTCCTGTAAGGCCATTGGGGTTAATCAAATTGTCCAAGAAACGTTGAGTTTTCAAATCTGACTCTCCATAGCGATAAGTTTGAGAAACAAAATCGCCCCCTTGACGCCAGTCAAAAGTCATATTTAAACTAAAGTTTTTGTAGGTAAGCGAGGTTTGTAAACCTAATATGAAATCTGCATTGAAATTACCTATTTTATTTCTCGTATTGCTAGCACCAATTGCTTGCCAAGAGCCGTCATCATTCAGTATCGGATAGCCAAAATAGGGTGATGCCTTGTCTTTTACTGTTATCAACTCCGAATCATAAATATCTCCTATTTGTTCGCCCACGTAGGTCCATGCACCACCTTTTGCGTCGGTCCAAAGTGTGTAGAAATTCAAACCATCAGAAAGGCTTTTGATAGTTGTTTGATTTTTGTAGAAATTGGCTGTCATATCAAGTCTCCATCCATTTCTTTCGATTGGAGTACCGCCCAATGTAAGCTCTACACCTTTACTTACCAGCAAGCCAGCGTTTATGTTTTTTGAAGTATATCCTGTTGAAGGCGGAAGTTTGGTTGGGATAATTTGATTTCTGTTTTCAACAGTATAATAGGTTCCTGAAAATCTTAATCTATTATTATACATTGTTAAATCTAACCCCGTCTCATACGAAGTGGAAATTTCAGGTTTCAAATCTGGAAGTAAAATCGTTCCAGATTTTGACAAGCGAGTGATGCCATCCCAAGCTTCTCCACTGTTGAGAGTATTCAGTAAGCTATAAGGTTGAGTATCATTACCTACTTGTGCCACGCCAGCTCTTACTTTCAATAGATTAATGTTATTCAGTGGCTTAGCAAAAAGCTCATTAACTAGCAAACTTACTGATGCTGAAGGATAGAAATAAGACCTGTTTTCCACTGGCAAAGTGCTTGACCAGTCATTTCTGGCGGATAGATCTAGGTAAACAATATCTTTAAATCCAATATTAGCCATTCCATAGGCACTGTTTACAACTTTTTTCGAAATACTACTCACGTATTGAATATTGGCAGGAGCAATATTTTGCAGGGTAAATAATCCAGGAATGATGAGTCCAGTTCCATTTCTACTGGCATTCAATACATCTGCATTTCTATTATTTCGTGAGTTCCCACCACCAGAGATTGATACTGAGAAATCATGAATATTTTTACGATAGGTTGCGAGCACATCAATATTTCTTTCGTAGCGATCTAGGTTTATAATTCCATAGGCTCCACGAGGCTCTTTTGAATAACTATTTGAAATTTTGGTTTCCCGAGTTTCGCCATAAGTATCCATTGAATAGCGGCCCATTACACTGAATTCTGGAGTGATTTGGTAGTCAGCTTTAATATTGCCAAATAATCTATTTCTATCAAATGCATTATTTACTTCATTTGCCAAAAAGTATGGATTTTCATAATTGCCTTTCGCCTGTGATTTTTGCTGTAATCCTTCTTGCCCTGGTATCCAATAATCTTTTAAATCTAAAATATTAATATGTGGAGAAACTGCATATGCCCATTGTAAAGGGTTTGCACCTCTTTCGCCAGCAGGGCGATTATTAGAATTGTTTCTGCTGAAATCTAAATTAGAGCTTAGCTTCAATTTTTTACTTACATTCAATGTAGTGCCTATTGCCAAGGAATTTCTGAATAAGTCTGAATTAGGAATAATACCATGGCTGGTCATATTCGAATAAGAAATTCGATAGGAAACTTGGTCGTTACTATTTGCAATAGAAACTCCATTTGTAGTGGTAATGCCTGTTTGAACAAAGTTTTCAATATTATTTGGGTAGGACTTGAGTTCAGTTGGAACATACTTTCCATTGGCATCTTTTGGACTGTTCCATTGGATGGCAGTGTAACCTTTATCCAATTCGGGGCCTACTCCCCCCGCAGAACCTTCCTCAATTGAAATAATTCCTCCTGGATAAGGGTTATTTGTTGGGGTAAATGGCAAAATACCTGTAGCAAATTTCGAATGCATGTCAAGAAATCTGTAAGGCTTATCAAAAACCGTATTTGAAGTTACACTTACTGACATTTTTTGTGATTTGGATCCACTTTTTGTGGTAATAAGTACGACTCCATTGCCAGCTCTCGAGCCATATAATGCAGCAGCACTTGGCCCTTTCAAAATTGACACACTTTCTACATTATCTGGATTTAAATCTGAAATCGCATTACCATAGTCTACTCTATTATCTCCGCCAATCTGGGTTACGTTGTTTAAAGTATTGATTACAGGCACTCCATCAATCACAAATAAGGGTTGGTTGTCATTACTTAGTGACTTTGCCCCTCTTATTACCATACTTACGGATGAGCCAGTTCCACCGGTCTGACTAATGCTTACCCCAGCCACTTTACCGGCCATGCTATTTAGTATGTTTTCATTTACAACCCTGTTAAGGTCTTTGCCTTGAATCTTCCCAACCGAATAACCCAGCGATTTTTCTTCTCGTCTAATACCTAAAGCAGTTACTACCACTTCGTTTAGAATTTCCAAACTGGGTTTCATAGTAACATTGACTACATTTCGAGTACCTACTTGTACCTCTTGTGGGTCGTATCCCACAAATGAAAAGATTAAAGTTGGATTTTTTCCGCTAACCTCGATAGAGTAATTACCCGTTGCATTGCTTCCTGCTCCTTTTTGGGTGCCTTTTAAAACAATGTTTACACCAGGTAAATCAGAACCATTATCACCAGAAGATATTTTCCCGGTAACAATAAAAGTTTGGGCTATTCCATTAGAATAAGAATATAAAACCACAACCGTCAAAATAAACAAATGCCGAAACATTCGATGTGAAGTAAATCGTAATATCATAATTGATAAAATTTATAAGGTTATTTGTTGTAATACTTGGGTTTGTTTAAAATGGACTATTCTAAATACAGAAAATTATTTTTTTAAACTATTTTGGTGGTAAGGTTTTTGGGATGGTTCAATAATTGAGAAATAGTTTTATAGAAGAGTTCGGTTTTGGAGAGGTTCTTAGATTTGGGTGGTATTTTACAAGGCTAAGGATAAATTTACTCCTTCTCTTAAAAATTGTTTAGCTTTGACCAGTTGGTTTTTAACTGTATTCTTCGAAATTCTCATCATTTCAGCAATTTCCTGATAGGACTTTCCCTCTTCAACATTTAGCTTCAAGATTATTTTTCTTTTCTCAGGCAATTTTGCCATTTCTACTCTTAATAATGATATTTTAGCTTCTTCAATATCGTATTCCGATTCTAGACTATAGCTCATTTGTTGGTAATAGTGGTCTTTTAAACTTTGGCTTTTCTCCATTTTTTTCAAAAAATCAAATGCCATATTTCTCAAGCATGTAAACAAATAAGCATTGAAATTAAGTTCTGGATTTATTTGATCCCTTCTATTCCAAATTTTAATAAAAACTTCGTGAAAAATGTTCTCGGCTTCCTCCTCATCCTTGACAATGGAATAAGAAAATCTTATACATGGCCCTTTATAATAATTGTAAAGTTTAGTGAATGCCGAGGAGTCTCCTTCAACTATTTTAACTAATAAATCGTCTAATGCTTCCATAAATTAATAGAATGAACTAATTCACAAAATGATAGTTGGGAATAATTTTTAAAAAACTGTTTAATTAAAAAATGATTGAAAATAGGACTATACCTAACCTTACTTATATAACAATTACAAGCTCATTTATTACAAAAAAAATCACAATTTGATAATGATTCTTTAATGAATAAAATCTTGAAATAATATATTAAAAAATATATTTAGTTAAATTTTTTGATGAAAATAAGAGGTTGAAATATTTATTTTGTCGTAAAGTGCGTAAATTAAACCTCAAAATGCGTAAATATTTTTATCGACTTAAATAATAGCCCTAGATTAGCCCTAATGGAAGGCTACCATACTGTATCAGAAGAAATTACCAACATAATAAAAATATTTTTTAGCTTATTATATCGGAAAAACCACAAAAAATTAATTTCTATTTTCATTAAAATTTAAATTGATTTTCAATTAAAAATTTTATTTAAACCTCGGGCAGGAGCTCAACCTATTTGCAATGAATTTTACAATAGTTGTACATTATCAAATGATTAATTTTGACTTAGCATTTTTTGGTGCTAAAATTTTGGGGTTTCACATTTCTTTTGATTTTGATTATTTCTATTTAATTCTTTTAGGTTCTTTTGCTTTAATCATTATTTCAGTAAAAAAGAAATTTGTATTTTGATATTGGAATCCTTTTCGACCATTGTGACTAATTTTTTATGTTGTGGAAATAGGATTTATTGACAATTGAATTAGGTGCCATTTACAAATAAACTTTAAAATCAGTAATCAATTCTTCTTTTAAATCATCGAAATAAATATTTTTAGGTGCTTTGAAAATGTAGGGACTATATATAATATAGAGGGTAATTTAGATTTTAAATGAATATCAGTCGGTCAATTTTTTCATTTTATCCTATTAAAACGACATACCTAAGTTGTTAGCCTCTTCATATAAATATTAGAATTTGAATATATATATTAAACGACCACCTTCCAAGAAGGTGGATTTGAAAATTACGGTCAGAGCCCTCAAACGGCTCAATACAAGTTTTCGAATAATTTGAAATCTTGACTATCGGTTTCTTCTTTTTTGTTCTCATCTTCTTGGTATTTCACATACCGTTTGATGAGTTCTTCATTGAGACCAACCGTATTTACAAAATATCCTCAGGACCAAAAATGATTCCGCCAATAGGGCTTCTTTTTTAACTGTGGATACCTTTTGAACAGTTTTATTGCCAAATTACCTTTGAATGTGCTATTAATGATGAAATAGAGACCTTGGGAGGAACAGAGACTAATATATGGTTGTGATCTGGCTGAACGTTTAGTTCAATGACTTCACAACTATTCCACTCACACAGCATCATTAAGTCTCTTTCAAATATTTCTCTAACCAGACCTGTGAGAATGCGAAATCTATATTTGGGTGTCCAAACAATATGATAATCACACTTCCAAACGACATGAGATTGTTTCTTGTACTTGCTCATGTCGCAAAGTTAAAAGGCAAAGCCGTAACTACATAACCACCTGCAAAGCAGGTAGATTTTTAAGATAAATTAAATAAAACTACTTAGGAAGATTCAACAAAAAAAGAGCAACAAAAAAAGCCTCACAATCAATAGATTGTGAGGCTTTTAAATGGCGGTCTGGACGGGACTCGAACCCGCGACCCCATGCGTGACAGGCATCTCTTTTCGAGTTGCTGATAATTGTCAAAATATTTTAAAATATTGATTATCAGTATATTATGAATTTTGTATATGTCAAAATTTGGAGCTAATTGCTAAAAATTTGTACATTTGTTTAAACCATGTTTAAACCGAGATAATTTAGCAACAAAGAATGGCAACAATTGATATAGTTCTTTTCACTTCGAAAATACTCAAAAATGGGGAACATCCCATAATGATTAGAATCATAAAAGACCGCAAACCAAAGTACATTTCTACTGGTGAAAGATGCGCTAAGGAACTTTGGGATAAAAAGAAAAATCAGCCCGCAAAAAAGCATCCATTAGCCAAAGAACTTACTATAAAATTAGAAAAGGCCAAAACCGATGCAAAGAAAACTCTACTTAATTTGGAGGATGAAAAGAAAGAATTCTCACTAGAGGAATTTGGCAAAGTTTTGCAGAATAAAAATACACCAACTACTGTAATTGCATTTATAGATTTGATTGTTTCAAACTTAATAAAAATTGATAAAATCGGTAATGCGAATGTTTATAAGAATTTAAGAAGGGTTTTAGTAAGATTCAGAGATGGCAAAGATTTTGAGTTTTCAGATTTGGATTTATCATTTCTGAAAAAATTTGAACAAGATTTTAGAGAGCGTGGTTTAAAGGAAACCTCTATGAGTAATTATTTTAGAACACTCAGATCGGTTTATAGTAAAGCCATAGAAGACAAATATGCTAAGGCAGAATCAGACCCATTTTTGAAATTTAAAATCTCGAAGTTTAATACTAAGACCAAAAAGAGAGCTATTAGTTCTGAATTTATTAAAAAAATTGAGGCTTTGACATTTGAAGAAGGAACTCGAATTTTCAATTCTCAAAAAGCATTTATGTTTAGTTATTATTGCATGGGTTTGAATATCAATGACTTAATGAAATTGAAATGGGAGAATATAAAGAACGGAATTATTTTGGAATATTTACGCTCAAAAACGAAACGAGAAATGAAAATACCCCTAAATAGTCAAGCAATTGGAATTTTAAATTATTATAGACTACAACCTACTGAAGGCTATATTTTCAATTATTTGTCAAATAAAATTCATAAAACAGCCGTACAAATTAATAACAGAATAAAAAAAGTAACAAAGCAAATAAACGAAGATTTAAAGGTATTTGCAGGAATGGTAGGGGTTGAAAGTTCATTAACAACTTATGTTACAAGGCATTCGAGTGCTCAAGCCTTAAAAAAGGCTGGAACGCAAGGTTCAAAAATTACTCAACTAATGGGGCATCAAACAGAAAGAGAGACAATAGTTTATCTGGATGACCTTGACCCTGAAGATTTGAGAAATGAGGTAAATTTGTTGTAATTTTATTTATAAAACTATTTCCTTTTAAAAACAAAGTTAACGAGCAATTCAACCTAAATTCCCAAAAGTAAAATTTGATTTTTAAATAATATGACCTTATTTTAGTGTTTTTCGCAAGAATTATTTCAGATTCCGAAAAGATTTAACTAAAGAGTACTTTTAAATAAATGACTCATTTAGAGTGCTATATAATATAATATTTGTTTTTAAAATATTTGATTGACTTAACAAAATTTTAAACTTACTATTATTTTGAGGAAAAACCTAAAGAATAAAAATTTAATAAATGAACCCTAAATATCCATTTTTAGACCTAATTGCTCAAAATCGTAATGGAGGTATTATAAATATTCAAGGAATAACTTATCAGTTTAAATATTCTTGTTTTAGAATTTTGAGTATTACCAATAATGTAACAAATGTTAAATTAGAAGGTGTGGAAGATGTTGATATTGTAGATACAATAAAAGAAAAGTACACTTTAATTCAATTAAAATACTCTTTAAATAAACTTCAATTTTCTAAATTAAAACAAAATAATGCATTCGTAAATTTTTTAGAAGTTTATCTGCAAGATACAAACGCAGAAATAAAATTTAAAATAGTCACAAATAATCAATTCGACGACAAAAAATTAATTGCAATACAAAATCAAAAATTTTCTAAAAATGATTTAGATTTTTGGGATATATATATTAAAGAACTTAAAAATAAATTTAAACTTTGGAATTGGTCAAAATTTGTTTTGGCAGAATTTTTAAAGAAAATTGAGTTTGAAATTATTTCAGAAGAAACCATTGATGCCAAAAATGAAAATTTGATAATTCAAAACCACAATATTTTTACAGATAATACAAGGCTTTTTATTAGTGAAATATTCCACAATATTTTTAATTGGACAAGAAACAAAACTACAATTAGCCAAATTGAATTAAATCAAATAATTCAAGATACAAAAGAAGACATAAGTAAAGGATTTGAAAATGAGGCAATTAAATATAAATGGATAAGTGAAATTAAATTCAGTCCAAACAATAATTCTGATCATACAGATTATTTCGAAGGCAGACCTGCAAAACCAATTCATATAATTCAATTATTACCAGCAAGAAGAAAAAATCTAGAAATTGAAATTGAAAAATCCATATTTCAAAATAATATAACAGTTATAAAAGCTTCAAGTGGTCAAGGAAAGTCAACAATGGCCTGGCAGGTTTCGTACAATTTATTTCAAAAGAATTATTCAATTTTTGAATTAATATTTGCAAATGAAAAAGAAAAATTATCACATATTGTTGATTTTTTAAAAGCGAAAATAAGAACTGGATTTCAGCCAATTTTGGTTATAGACGGACTAAGCGAACTAAATAAAAATTGGGCTATAATTGCAGAAGAATTATCTCAATTGGGAATAAAAATAGTTATTACGACAAGAGAGGAAGACTGGAAAAAATTTGGTACCGAAGTGTATAAATCAAGCATGGGTTTTCCTAACATTTCTCTAGGGTATAATGAAGCAAAAGATATTTATGCTCAATTAGAAAAAAAAGGCTATTTATTTTTAGATGCCAATATCGCCCAAAAGCCATTTCAATTTTATTGGGAACAAATAAAAGACAAAGGATTATTAATTGAGTACATATTTCTTATTACACAAGGAAAAATGCTAGAATCAAGGCTTAGGGAGCAGATTAAAGCTATAGTTTCAGAAGGGATTTATGGACTACCAAAACTCGAAATTCTAAAATTAATATCTTTAGCTAATTGCTCAAATATTAGAATTAATAAATTAGCTCTCAACGATCATTTAAATAAACGAAAGTTCCACCAAGTTATTGAAATTAACACATTATATGATTCTTTAGAAAAAGAATATTCGATAAATTTTGAAAATGAGTATATCGAGGGTTTGCATCCTGTAAGATCAAAAAATATACTGAATATTTTACATGAGAATTCTCCATTAATTGAGAGCGTAGGTAATTTATCCCAAATAATTGAACCTGTAGATTTTTACCCATTATTCTCTTTCTTCCCCAAACAATTAACGCAGATAAATTACAATTATTTAAGTCATAAAATAATAGATTTACCAGTTTATAGCCTCGTAAATGCTATAGAAGGTTTATTTGCATATGAATTAAATACATTTTGGGCTTCAAATAAGGAATTTTTTGATAAAATTTATAATACAGGTGGAGGAATGCTTTTCAATGCTTGTTTAATGCCTTTTCCACAATTTGAAGCGCTTGAAATACTTTCAGAAAATAATGAATTTATTAAAAATATTCTAAAAGAAATTAAACTTTTCGAAAATTATGATTTTCAGAAATCGGAGTTAAAAAAATTTGTAACTATTATCCATAAAAATATAAATCTAAAAGCTAAACATATTGATAATATAGAAGGGTTATCAAAATTAAAAAGATGGTACGATATTTTTGAATTAAAATATGATCTAGAATTAGATATAAATGATTCTGAATTTTTAAAATATTTTGATTTATACCCAATAAATGAAGTTGCTTCGTTTATGGAAATTTGCTTCGAATTGAATCAGAGTAGGTACGAAGAGTTTCTAAATTTAAATCTAGAAAAACTCATTTCAATTTTAAAAGTAAAAACAGATACGCCAACTATCGAAATAAGGAATAATGAGTTATTTTCGGAATATGTTTATCTTTTTAACAGTGATTTAGAACCAAATATTATAAGTACAACAAAATTATCAATTTTTATTAATATACTTTCTGGCTTTTCTAAATACAACACTAAGGCAGTTGTTTTAGAATTTCCAAGTGTTGCAATTGCGAAATTTGCAAAAAATGATTCTGAAAAATCGTTTTCAAAAGAAAATTTGTTTCAAAAAGATAAAGTCAGAATAAATATAATTTGGATAGATGAAATAGAAAAAAATTATATTTCAAATTCTGAATTTGAATGGCAAGGTCAAATTATTGAGATGAGAACAAATTGTTTAAATTTTGTCAAAACAGCAACAGGACTTATTGAAGGAATTATTGATAATTTACCCAAATTATATGAAAAACAGTATTATAAGTATGTTGAATATGTAAATATAATTGAGGGCTTAAAAAGAAGTTTAAGAGCTAGACCCGAATATAAGGCATCAAGAAAGGATGATAGTTTTGATTATTATAAAAAAAATGATTCAAAAATTAAATCTTGGGAATATTCAATATCATCGATAATAAATTTAGGTATTAATGAACTAATTATAAATGAAAATAATGATAATTTGAATCAATTTATTTATAATTTAAAATCTTCCTATGACAATTTATTAAATATGCATATTGCTTTTGATGATATTCAAAAAAGTACTTTTACATATTTTAATACACAAGAATTAAAAAGAGATGAAATTTCATCCTATTCTAGATTGG
>JAZKGO010000095.1:5544-12574 GCA_040385875.1 Bacteroidota bacterium | reverse complement strand
GAAAATGCAAAAAGGTTGAAATCAGCAGGTGCTAATATATTAGTCGCTGGGAATTTCGTTTTCAGTGCTAATGACCCAAAGGAAACAATCAAGTCATTAAAAAATTTGGCTTTGTTTAATTAAATATTTGTTAATAAATCAAAAACCCACCCCGCCGATCCCGAAAGCATTCGGGACAGGCACCCCTCCAAGGAGGGGATTTGAAAAATCCTTCCTTTGGGAAGGTGGCATTCTGACGAAGTCGAATGACGGAAGGGGTCTTTTTACAATATTTCTCTCATATGCATACTTAAACAAAGCCCAAAATTTATAAAGTTGATTCGCCTATTTTGCAATAAAGTATTAACCTAAATCCATATTTTGAGAAGCCTTATTTTTTTTGTAAGTATTTCATTAGCAATGTTTAACAGCAATGTTTATGCACAAAAAATGCAATGGGCAACCAAAGTGGTGGGTTTTTCCTCCCAATTTTCCATTCCTAATCAAGCTTCAGAATATGCTGCGATACAAGTTTTGGGTATCCCGAGCAAATTACCAGCTTTTGGTGCAAGTCTTTGTGCCTGGCAACCTGCTGTAATTGATAACAAAAATGATGATTGGATTACTGTAAGTTTTGATACTCTTATGAGCGTCAGGCAAATAGCTGTGGCTGAAAATTTTGGACAAGGCTGCATTATTCATATTTATGCCTACGATGAGAAAGGCAAAGAGCATCTCGTTTTTTCAGAAAATGGAAATCCATCCAAAGAGGTAGGGAGAATGCTCAATATCATTTTAGATAGACCTACCCCTTTTTTGGTAAAAGAGTTGAAATTAGTTTTGAACACTGGTCGGGTAAAAGGCAATAATCAAATTGATGCAATTGGCATTTCCACTGACGCTATTCCATTTCAGGCCAAAATAAATACTTCCGAAACTGAATTAAAAGCCACCATTAAAGAGAATTTAGGCAAATTCGTCAATTCCAAAACCCATGATGTAGCCCCGGTAATCTCACCTGACGGCAAAAATATTTATTTTACTAGATGGGATCATCCTGATAATTTGGGAAAGGATAAAAAGCAAGATATTTGGAGCTCGCAATTTGTAAACGAACAGTGGCAGCCAGCCACTAATCTCGGAAAACCCATCAATAATGACGATAACAATGCCGCTTGCTCTATTTCGGCCGATGGAAGAACTTTGTTTTTGATTAATATTTACAATAAGGATGGAAGCATGGACAAAGGAATGTCCATCTCAAGAAAGGGCCCAAATGGATGGAGTTTTCCAAAGCAAATGAAAATCAAAAATTACGTAAATTATAGTCCTTACACTGAATTTGCCATCGGTGGAAACGGTAAAGTGCTGATAATGACCGCACACCGACGAGATACCAGAGGCACAAAAGACTTATATGTTTCATTTTTGCAGGCTGATAGCGTATGGTCCGAACCCAAAAACATGGGAAATACCATTAACACTGCCGAAGATGAGTTCACTCCTTTTTTGGCGAGTGATAATAAATCACTTTATTTTTCAACAAAAGGCCATGCTGGGTATGGGGAGAATGATATTTTTGTTTCGAGGCGATTAGACGAATCTTGGACTAACTGGTCGGTGCCCGTGAACTTAGGACCCACCATCAATTCGGCTGGATGGGATGGGTATTTTACCATTCCTGCTTCCAGCGATTTCGCCTATTTGTGCTCTCAAAATGAATCTTTTGGACTAGAGGATATTTTTAGGATTAAACTACCTGAAGCTACCAAACCTGAGCCTGTAGCCATTATTTCAGGTTCTGTACTCAATTCTGTCACTTTGAAGCCAATGCCAGCAATGGTGTTTGGCAACGCAATTGGTGAAAAATCTGACTCAATTAAAATTGATTATTCTCCTTTAACTGGTGAGTTTAAAATGATTTTGCCCCTAAAAAAGAAATTTGTTTTGTATGCCAAGCAAAATGGCTTCTTATCGATTAATGAATCAATCGATTTGCTAAAAGAAACAAAATATCGAGAAATTAAGAGAAATCTACTCCTAATGCCGATTCAGGCAGGCCAAAAGGCACAGTTGAAAGAAGTGGTTTTTCAACAAAGTAGTTATGAATTATTGCCAGCATCCTATTTAGAGCTAGATAAAATGGTGGAAATGATGAAGGAGAATATGACTATTGAAATCCATTTGGATGGCCATACTGATAACCAAGGCGATTGGAATGAAAATATTAAGCTATCAGAAAATAGAGTAAATGAAGTGAAAAAATACATGGTAGGTAAGGGAATCAATGCACGAAGAATCACTACCAAAGCTTGGGGAGGCTCAAAAGCGCTGTTTAGCAATGAATCTGAAGCCACTCGAATGAAAAATAGAAGGGTAGAGTTTACCATAAAAAAGAGCTGATGTATTCTTATTCTTGCGTACTTTTGATTGACGGAAGTATTAATAAATAAACCAAAATATTTTGTCTAAGAGTCTCATTCACAATATTTTATTGATTGCAATTATTGTTTTTGCAGCTATTATACGATCCATAAATATCGGCAAGTTTGGCTTATATGGCGATGAAAAGTATTCGTTAATGGTGGTCAATGGAATTTCATGGGAAGGGGCTACTCAAAAAGAAATTTTTGCAAAAAATGACAAAGGTGAACCGATAAAAAAGTATTTTACTCCCAAAGAATTTTGGTCTTCGCTTTCTTTTTCAGATTTCGATGAAGCCATTATTCGTACTGACAATGGCAATTCGTCCACTTTTTATGGATTTTTATTCGTCTGGAAGTCTATTTTTGGTCAAACAGATGGCGCTTTGCGCATGATGGGGGTTCTTTTCGATTGTCTAACTATTCTATTACTATTTTATTTCTGTAAAAATATTCTGAACTTACCCATTGTGGGCTTGATTTCAGGCTTTTTTGCGGCGATTGAACCTTTTTTAATTGCTTATTCGCATCAGGTACGCAACTATCCTGTCGGTATATTTCTGACTCTTCTATCTGTTTATTTTTTATTCTTGATTCTTAAAAGTGAAAGCAAAAAGGAGAGTAAATATTGGCTTTACCTTGGCTATGGGTTGAGTGTTGTTTTAGGGATCCTCTGTCATTTTTACGTTGTTTTATTTATTTTTTGCCAATTTATATTCTTGCTATTCAGGTACTTAAAGAATCTTCAAATTGTAAAAAGATTTATAATTACTTATATCGTTTCCTTCTTTTTTATAGGCTTGTGGTTCACCATTGGTAGTGGCCGAAAAACCATTGCCACCTTTCAGGAAAAGGATCAAATATTTAGGAATATGGTGAAAAACCAAGGTGATAAAGGTGTCGAATTGTCGTTTGTAACTGTAGCCAATTTTGAGAATATTAAGAACAAGATTACGACTATTTTCACTGATAATTTCGTGCTTACCAACGATATTTTGGGGAAATTAAATGGAAAGTTAAATTTACTCTTTTGTCTATTTTTATCTGGGATTTTTATTTTGCTTTTGAACTTCTCAAAAGAGGAAAAGAAAACGAATAAAAATTATGATTATGTGATTATTGCTGTTGTAATTTCGATTTTATTCTATTTTGTATTTTCAATTAACCCGCTGTATTATAGTTACTTAAGTGTAGTTTTTTTGTTGGTACATTTAATTCTCAGATTCCACTTGCAAAATCCAGACTGGAAGTTTCACTTCTTAAGTTTTGTCTTTATCACACTCTTCCTTCCAATTATTATTACTGTTTTAGCTGCTTTGAGGGCAGGTCATACGGCCAATATTTACCAAAAATATTTAAGTTTTGGATTGCCAATTGCCTTTATTTTGATGGCTTTGGCTATTTGGTTACTCTATAATTTTAAGTCGTATTTGGCCTATTTGTTCCTATTTATGTTGAGTATTTATATGGTGAAAATAGCTAAAATTGATTGGCAAGTTTTGAATGATAATTATATCAAATACACCATAATGACTGAGCCAAGAAAGCAAAATCCACATTATTTGGCTGCTAATCAATTGATTAAGCTTTATCAGCCAGGTGATACGATAATTTATCCGAATCCTGGTCATACGAGTTTTGATGCTTACGACCCACAAATGAAGGAAGATTATGTGTCGGTTGTGGATGCTCAGTTAACCAATATTTATTTGCCTCAAACGGCCACTTATATACAAAGGGTGGAGGCAACCGAGCCCAACAAAATATACCTTTATCAAAAGAAATTGAATCGAAAAATTATGATTTTTGATTTTGAAGGGAAAAAATTCAGATATTGAGTATGGATAAATTGTCAAAAATATTGAAACGTTATTTTTGGTTGATTGGCCTCATTCCCATCTATTTATATTATAAAAATCTTTTGATTTATAGCCAAAATATTCCTCATTGGGATGATTATGCTCTGATTAATTTTATAAATAACTATCAAGAATCGGATAGTTATTTCGAGAAAATTCAACTGATTTTTGCCCAACATAATGAGCATCGGATTGCCTTCACCCGAATAATTTCCCTACTTATTTACAAAGTAAATGGAAGCCTTAACTTCCAGTGGATGATTTGGATGGGCAATTTTGCACTGTTAGGCATCCTTTGTATTTTTTATCGATTTTTGAAAAAGAATCAAATATCCATCAACTACTTAGTGCCTATTTGTTTTTTTCTCTTCCAGCTTTCCCTTTATGAGAACAGCTATTGGGGCATGGCTTCAGTCCAAAATTTTTGGGTTGTATTTTTTGTATTGATGGCTTTTTGGCAAATTTCCAATCATAAAATTCCCTATTTTTGGGCTTTTATAGCTGCTTTTACCAGTGCCAATGGGGTGCTTTTTATTCCTTTAATTGGGGTGATGATTTTCCTATTCGAAAGAAATTATCAAGCATTAATTAAATTTTCTTTTTTCAGCTTGATTTTAGTTTTGATTTATTTCTTGCCTTACCAGCAACCACCTAATAGTCAGCCTATTACTATTGATATTTTCAATAATGCTAAAGCTGCGTTAATGAATTTTGGGTCAGTTTTGGATTTTAATCCTAATCGTTTGCTTGAACTTAGAATCACTCAGACTTCCCTATTTGGCGGGCTAATATTATTGTTTTTTGGAGGAGGAATTATTTACAAATATTTGAATGTCATTCAAATTAAAAACACTAACCATTTTAATTTGTACTTTTTGGCTGCCATTCTCCTTTTTGGATTTGGGACCTGCTGCCTAACCTCAATTTCTAGATTACAATATGGTTTTTATGTGTTTTTAACCAGTAAGTACAAGATTTATTCAATCATGGGGATGAGTAGTCTGTATTTGTTATTGATTATTAATTTTCAATATATTGGCAAAAGGTTGTTCCTTTTTATATTTTCAATTTTATCCATTTATCTTTTTATTTTTAGCTATTATTATTCAATAGGTCCAATCAAGGATTATTATAAGTCAGAAATTGCCGATTATTACAATGGATGGCACAATGGAAAAGAGAAGGTTGAAACCAATCCCAATTCTTGTTTTCAGTATTCTTCAACTTTTTTGGATTGGCATATAAATGAGCTTTCTGTCAAAAATAAATTTTTATTGGGGAAAGTAGAAGTGCGTAGTAATTCGGTTTTTATTCAAAACCAAGAGTTTATAACTTCTGGTATTGAATCAGGAAATGGTGCTTATTTAGAATTTACTTCGGCAACTAATCGATATATTTTTGCTGCAAAACAGGAAATCAATAACAATAAAAAGGCTTATTTTTTGAAAAATCAGTCAATTTATGGTAAAGGATTCACTGCTGAAATTCCACTGACTGAGATAGTTTCGGGCAATTACTTTATTAATATTTTAGATAAATCAGACCATTCGATTCATCGTATTGCAACCAATTATTATATTGAAATTGAGGGTATTAAGGCGCCTGAAATCAAACAGAATTGGTAATGGTTTAAATAATTAGAATTTACAATTCCAATCAAAACGGCATTTAGCCTTATCTTTGATTTAATATTTCGATTTTTTATTTAAAAATGATATTTAATTCTCTTCAATTTATACTATTTTTTCTTGCAGTTTCGCTTACCTATTATGTAATCAGTCCACGATTTCGTTGGGTTCTTTTGCTCATTGCCAGTTGCTATTTTTATATGGCTTTTGTGCCTGAGTACATTTTAATCCTCTTTTTTACCATTATTATTGATTATATCGCTGGTATTTTTATTGAAAAAGCAAAAGGTGCCAATCGAAAAATACTACTGATTATTAGCCTTGTTTCGAATATCGGGATTTTGGCCATATTTAAATATTACAATTTTTTCTCTGAAAATATTAGCTATGTTTATGAGCTATTCACCGGGCACACAAGGCAATTTCAAACTTTAGATGAATTTTTGAATTGGGGTACGAAAGTGCTATTGCCTATCGGCCTTTCGTTCCATACTTTTCAGGCGATGAGCTATACTATTGAGGTATACAGGGGTAATCAAAAAGCTGAGAAACACTTTGGGATTTATGCCTTGTATGTAATGTTTTACCCACAATTAGTGGCAGGGCCCATCGAGAGGCCACAAAATATTTTCCCACAGTTAAAGAAATACATTCAATTTGATTTTGAAAACATCAAGAGTGGCCTGATGCAAATGGCATGGGGCTTCTTTAAAAAAGTCGTATTTGCAGATCGAGTGGGTATCATGGTCGACGCTGCTTATGCCCATAACAATTTGGCAAATCAAAGCGGGCTCACTTTATTAATGGCCACTTTCTTTTATTCTTTTCAAATTTATTGTGATTTTTCTGGCTATTCTGATATTGCACTTGGTTCAGCTAAAGTATTGGGAATCAATCTAATGGAAAATTTTAGAACACCCTATTTTTCAAAATCAATTAGTGAGTTTTGGAGGCGCTGGCATATTTCGCTTTCCAGCTGGTTCAAAGATTATGTGTATTTTCCATTGGGAGGTAATCGAGTGAGCTTACCTAAAGTTTATTTCAATATTATGGTTGTGTTTTTGCTTTCAGGCTTTTGGCATGGCAATACTTGGAATTTTGTGATTTGGGGAGCGATACATGGCCTTTATTTGATTTTTGG
>JAZKGO010000095.1:4137-5444 GCA_040385875.1 Bacteroidota bacterium | reverse complement strand
AATTACAAAATTGTAAAGGCTTATGAGTCAGAACCTTGGGTACCCAAAAGCCGATTGCAAAGAGTGGAAAGTTTTCTACTTGAAAAATGGGCATTATTTAAAAAGAATTCATTTACTCCAGAAACAGCCGACCATTTGGAGCATCTCCTTTTTTCGGCTGACTGGATATTGCCTTTGAAAGAATTTAAAGCCTCTCTCACCTTAAATCTTTTCGATAGAGTAAATGCGAGTGCGAGTTTATCTAAAGACAGAAAGCATATTTTTTATTATAAAGACACCGACACAACTTTAATAAATTCGTCCTATAGTAGGCTGGATGACAGTGAGTTAGATCAAATGGTGGCTAATATGGATAGTACGGTGAAAGCCTATAAGAATAAAGGTTTTGAACATGTTTTTGTTTCGATAATACCCAGCAAAGCGAGTATTTTAGCTCCTGAAGATGGAGCTTATAATCATTTGGTGGAGAGATTTGAAGAGAAGGCTGCTGGCAGATTTCCAGTGATTGATATTTACAAACAATATAGTGAAAACCGATTCAAAGTATTTGAATTTAACGAAACCCATTGGACCTGTTTCGGCAAAAATATTTGGGTGAATAATACTACCAGCTTGATTAACAAGTCGATTTCAAAAACTGTAAAGCCAAATCAATCCTTGTAAATTTTCTTAGAAGGCACTCTAAAAAGCAATAAAAAGCCAATAAGGAATAGTATTAAGATAAATAAAACACTATTTCGCATACCGATATTTTGTGCTAAAGTGCCAAAAATCAAAGTTCCAGCAGATATCGCTATCTTTTCCGTCATGTCAAAAATACCAAAATAAGAAGCGGTATCATTGATACCTTCAGGTAATAATTTGGCAAAAGTGGAGCGTGAAAGCGACTGAATACCACCCATTACCAACCCAACCATCGCTGCAATTACATAAAAAGGAGTAGGGGTATAAGTTAAATAAGCACCTATTGGGGCCAATGTCCATAAGCCAACAAAAATCATTAGACCTATCGAATTACCATATTTTTTGGAAAGCCAAGAAGCCAAATAAGAACCGGGTATTGCCACTAATTGAATCAATAATAAAGTGATAATTAAGCCGTCTTGTGGTATTTTAAGCTCATCTTTTGCAAAAATAGTAGCCACATAAATCACGGTTTGCACTCCCATATCATAAAAGAAAAATGCAGTTAAGAATTTAATAATCAATGGATTAGCCTTTATTTGTCCCACCACATGCCTCAGTTCATTTATTGATGCCTGAAACCAGCCTAAGTTTAAAGGGATATTTTGATCTTTCGGTAAAAA
>JAZKGO010000095.1:1196-4037 GCA_040385875.1 Bacteroidota bacterium | reverse complement strand
GTTTTCCAGTTTTCAAGCATTTTAGGATCCCAATGCCAGTAGTATTTTCCATCGGATTTTAATCGCAAATTCTTCTCTAATCTACTATGTTCGGAAGGTTTTGGGCGATGGGGCAGATATTTAGCAACGGCTTTTGCCGCTTCTTCAATGCTTTCGAATCCTTCAGTATGAGCACTCATGAACGCAAAAATACGCTCGATTCCTTTTTGCTCAGTTTTGGGAGCAATGTCGACCAACACTATTGCTTTTGCAATTTCAGTATCAATTTCACCAGCTAAAATTAAAGAAGTAATACCACCCATCGAGGCACCAATTAGAGCCGGTTGAGTGTTCAATTGTTTGATAACTGACTGTAAATCAGCCACAAAATTATTGTAATTATATTCACCTCTTTCACTCCAAGAACTGTCTCCATGACCTCGTGCGTCCAAAGAGATGGCATACCATCCATTTTTTGCAAAATCCAAAGCCGTCTCACCCCAAGAATGCCGAGTCTGGCCACCACCATGAAGTAGTATTACGGAAGGGTTGTTTTCTGTACCAAATGCATCGCCTTGGATGAAAAAGTTTTCATTCAGTTCAAATTTTAGTGTTTTTTTAGGGGTTGCGTCCGCTTTATAGGTCATTGGTTCAAAAGTACTTTAATTAGATGATTTTTCGAAATCTATTCTATTTTTTTCCTAAAAAGAATCTTATACAAAAAGGGCATGGAATGATAAGAATTATTAATTTTACTCGTAATATTCAGCTTCAAATTAACCCAACAAATTTTAAAACCCAATATTTATGATTTTAAAGAAATACTTCATTTTGTTTTCACTTTTTATTTTGAGCGTAAATCAAATTTATTCGCAAAAAAAGAAAAAAGTAACTACAATTCAATCGCAAAAAACTGAAATAATAAAAGGCCCTTTTTGTGACTCTTGTTCCACTGCTTCAGAAACTATCAAAGGCTTAAAATGGCGTAATATTGGCCCTTTTAGAGCTGGTCGCTCTTTGGCTGTTTCTGGTCATGTGAGCCAACCACTAACTTATTATTTTGGTGCTGTAGGCGGTGGCGTTTGGAAAAGTACAGATGGCGGAGGCAATTGGGCTTCAATAGGAACGGATGTTTTTGGATCAAGTTCAGTGGGGGCAATTTCTGTAGCACCTTCTGACCCCAATATTATTTATGTGGGTATGGGTGAAGCGGATATGCGCAGCAATATTTCTTATGGTGACGGCATGTACAAATCAAATGATGCCGGTAAAACTTGGAAGCATATTGGCCTGAAAGCCGCAGATGGTATCGCCAATATAGAAGTTCACCCAACTAATTCAGAGATTGCTTTCGTTTCGGCTGTTGGTAATCCTTTTGCTCCCAATAAAGAAAGAGGAGTGTATCGTACAAAAGACGGCGGTAAAAACTGGGATTTAGTGCTTTCAAAAAACGATAGCACCGGTGCCATTTCAGTGAGTATTGATAAAAATAATCCACTTGTGGTGTATGCTTCACTTTGGCAAGCTTATCGTAATGCCTATTCAATGAGTAGTGGTGGCAAGGGGTCTGGCCTTTATAAATCAGTTGATGGAGGTGATACTTGGACAAATATCAGTGAAATGCCAGGTATGCCAAAGGGGCTCTTGGGTAAAATTGGTGTCTCAGTTTCGCCAGCAAATTCTAATAGAGTTTTTGCTTTAATAGAAAATGCAAAAGGTGGTTTATATCGATCTGATGATGCTGGGGCACATTGGAGCCTAATCAATGAAGACAAAAATATCTGGCAACGACCTTGGTATTACATGAATTTGGCGGCTGACCCATCCAATCCGAATGGTTTGATTGTGCTCAATGTAAATGCCTTTAAATCAGAAGATGGAGGTAAAAGTTTTACTCGAATTCCTGTTCAACATGGAGATACGCACGATGTTTGGATCAACCCTAAAAATAGTAATAATTTTATAATTGCCGACGACGGTGGGGCAGAAGTTACTTATAATGGAGGGGCCACTTTTTCGGACATTGATATACCGACCGCTCAGTTTTATCATGTGTCGGTTGATAATGATTTTCCTTATAATGTATATGGTGCTCAGCAAGATAACTCATCAGTTCGCATTGCGAGCCGTACTGATGATGGTTATATTACTGCCTTGGATTGGTTTCCTGTAGCAGGTTTTGAGCCAGGTTATATTGAGGCTGATCCAACTAATCCAAATATTACTTTTGGTGGAAATTACGACGGTTATTTGAGTACTTACAACAAAACTACCAATCAAAAGAAAATCATTTCTGTGTATCCAGAATCTGGAATTGGTGGACCGGCTTCTGCCAAAAAATATCGTTTTAACTGGACTTATCCAATAGTTTTTTCTCCACACGACCCAAAAGTGATGTATGCAACTTCCAATTTTGTACACAAAACTACCGATGCAGGCCATTCATGGGAAATTCTTTCACCTGATTTGTCAAGAAATGACCCTAAAACTATGGGGCCCACAGGAGGGCCAATCACAAAAGATATGACGGGTGCTGAAATGTACAATACCATTTTCACTTTTGCAGAATCAAGCCTAGAAAAAGGCCAGTTTTGGGCTGGAACTGACGATGGTCTTATGCATATATCACGTGATGGAGGAAAATCTTGGCAAAATATAACGCCACCCAAAAGCCAGCTTCCAGAATGGTCGATGATGAGTATAATTCACCCTTCCAACCATAGAAATGGGACAGCTTATTTGGCTGCCAATAATTATATGTTTGGTGATAAAGCCCCTTATTTGTTCAAAACCAATGATTTTGGGAAAACTTGGACTAAAATTGTAACTGGAATTCCTGCTGATGAATATTGCCGAGTAATA
>JAZKGO010000095.1:0-1096 GCA_040385875.1 Bacteroidota bacterium | reverse complement strand
CATTTCGAAAGATTTTTATGAGGATACCAAAATAGTAAGACCAGGCACCATTCCTTCGAATGCCGAACTTAATACTTTCGTCTGGGATATGCGCTATGCTGATGCAACCGCTGTTGAGGGTACAAATGTAATGTGGGCAGGCGATGGAGTAGGGGTAAAGGCGATTCCTGGCACCTACAAAGTGGTTTTGATGGAAGATAAAACTGTTTTAGGTGAACAAACTTTTGAAATTTTGAAAGATCCTCGAAAAAAAGAAACCGATGCTGATTACAAAGAAGCATTTGATTTTATACAAAAAGTGAATAAATCTGTTTCTGAGGCACATAAAGGCATCAACCAAATAAGGAAGATGCGTACTCAAATTAATGGCTATGTGGATGGAATTAAGGATACAACGATGGCTGCCAAATTCAAAAAAGAAGCCAAGCCAATTAATACTGAGTTAGACGAAATTGAGGCGCAATTGATGCAGCCAAAAGCAAAAGCGCCTCAAGATGTATTGGCGTTTCCAATTATGCTTAACGATAAAATTGCTGGACTTGCTTCGGATGTAGCTGAATCTGACACTAAACCAACCAAAGTTTCTTATGCTATTTATGACGATTTGAAAGCTAAATTGGATGTGCAACTGGCCAAATTGAAAACAATTATTGATACTAAAGTGCCTGCTTTCAATAAAATGGTAAGTGACGAAAAAATTCCAGCCATTTTATTGGATAAGTAATATTTCAAAATATCAGATAAAAAGGCCTCAGGATCTTCCGTAGGCCTTTTTTATGTCATTGATGATACTTTGATTATGCTTAAAAAACTCAATTGAGGGTAAAATTGAATGTTTACTAATGGCCGATAGATAGACATATCCCCTTTTATTACGCACTAATCGTGCATCCAATTTGTAAATAGTACCCTCCGGAAATTGAGTTAGATACTTTAGCCTACAGCCAATTTTTAAATTTTTGGGTACTTCGGGCCAGTCAAGAGTTTGTAAACGCAACCTTTTTCTATGGGAATCATAAAATGAAATACCATAAATATCCAGAAAAACCTTCTTTTCAACCTCAGGTATAATATTGAAAATAGAAAGTTGCTCCAT
>JAZKGO010000094.1:13547-21771 GCA_040385875.1 Bacteroidota bacterium | reverse complement strand
CAATTAATTGGGTTACTTGCGAACCAAAATCTATAATTAATATTTTATCTGTCATTCTATTTTCAATCTGGATAAATCCGATATTTTTCTCTCATTTTTTTGTAATCCAACAAATCTTTTTGCCAAGTGGCTTTTATTTTTTTTTCGGAAAGGCCTGCAATAAGTTGTTTTCTTAATATATCTGAGCCAGCCAATCTGTCGAAATGTGCAATATTATTGATGTATTTTTCTTTATTTTTGGATTTTTTCAAAAAATCAATTACATATTTCAATGAAAAACCTAGATTTTCTGAGGGTACTTTCGTGAGGTCAATTCCATAACATTTTTTGCCTTTTAAGGGTGGATTGATGGAACCAGATTTGGGTTCAGGAATAAAACTGAATTTCCCGAAAGTGGAGTCTGGCGAACCTATTATTTGAAATTGTTTGTCAGTACCTCGCCCAATGGATGCATCCATCGCTTCGAATAAACAAAGGGCAGCATACAAATTAATCGACTGTTGATTGGGCAAATTGGGTGACGGAGCTACGGGTAAAATATACCTCATATCATGGGTATAGTGCTTGTTTTCAATCACTTGCAAATCACATTTTGTTTTACCTTCCAGCCAACCTTCCCCATTAATCATCAAAGCTAACTCGGCCATTGTCAATCCATGCAATACAGGTGTGGGATTCCATCCTACCATTGTTCTGAATTTTAAATCCAAAATTGGTCCGTCAATAAATCTGCCGTTGGGATTTGGCCGATCTAATACAATCAATTTTTTATTGTTTTCAGCACATGCTTCCATCACATAATGCATGGTTGTGGGGTAAGTATAAAAGCGCACGCCAACATCTTGAATATCGAATATTACCACATCAATGTCTTTCAAATGCTCTGGCAACGGTTTTTTTGTTTTGCCATAAAGTGAAATCAATGGAATACCCGTTTTGGTATCAATATTATTTGCGACCAACTCCCCATCACTGGCAGTGCCTCGGAAGCCATGCTCTGGCGCAAAAATGGTCTTTATTTTTACTCCCAACCGCTGCAGGGTATCCGCCAAATGGGTTTTACCAACCAATGAAGTATGATTTACCACTAAGGCAACGTTCTTATTCAAAAGTAAGGGCAAATATTTGTCGATTTGATCAGGGCCAGTAGCAAAATCAGAAGGCAACTTTTTGAGAGGTGGCTGAGCACAAGCCGTAAAAACGAGGAAAAGAAAAAGGAAAGCCGAATATTTTGTAATTTTATGCATTCTTTGCTTACTAAAATACAAAATAACGGAAAAAAATTCAATTTGAAAATTTTACAATTTGAAAACTTGAAATATTTAATCCAAAACAGCCGTTGAATTTTTGATTTTCAAATTAAAAACATTACCAAACTCTCAAAATAAAATCTTGAATCTCCCCCTTTTCATATCCAAACGAATCCGAAAGCCACAAACCAGTAGTTTTTCAGCCACAGTTACAAAGTTGGGAATAGCCTCTATTGCAGTGGGAATAGCCGTCATGATTATTGCATTCATGGTACTTTTTGGCTTTAAGGCCAATATAGTAAATAAGCTTTTCACTTTAGCCCCGCAAATAAAAATCTCAAAATTCACTTTGAACCAATCCTATGATGAGCCCGCCATTTCAACTAATACGCAGCTATTCAAAAACTGGAAAAATATACCAGAAATCACTCATTTACAGGCTGTTGCACATAAGACAGGTATTTTAAAAGCCAAAGATGATATCGGAGGTGTTTTATTAAAAGGAGTAGACAAAAATTTTAATTGGGCCAACTTTTCTCAAAGCATAATCAAAGGCAAATCCATTCAATATCTTGATTCAGGCTATAGCAACGAAATAATCATTAGCCAGTTGACGGCCAGCCAATTGAACCTGAAAGTGAATGATTCGGCTATTATCTATTTTTTGCAACAACCGCCCAAAGCCAGAAAATTGAAAATTGTTGGTATTTATGAAACAAATTTGGAAGAGTTTGATAAGCAACTGATTTTAGGTGATTTAGCTTTGGTGCAACGCCTCAACAATTGGCCTAAAGACAGTGTAGGAGCTTATGAAATCTCATTGAATAATTTTGAAAACCTACCAAAAGCACAAGAATCGATTGCGGAATTAATGGATCCAAACATGAATATTGAGAATGCCCAACAACGGTTTTTGCCAATTTTCGACTGGTTAGTTTTGTTAGATAGAAACATGATTTTATTTCTGGTAATCCTTTTTTTTGTGGCCTGTTTCAATATAATTGCTGTGCTTTTGGTGCTATTGATGGAGCGTATACCCATGGTGGGGGTATTAAAAGCCATCGGTTCCAGTGACTGGAGTATCCGTAAAATATTTGTGTATGTGGGGATCAATATGATTTTGAAAGGTCTTTTTTGGGGCAATTTAAGCGGTATTTTAATTTGCTTTATTCAATGGAAATTCCACTTAATCCCCTTAGATCCAACCAATTACTTTATCAGTTATGTCCCAATCGAATGGCATTTTGAAGTGATTCTACTCATTAATTTGATTACCACATTATTGGTGAGTTTAGTGATAATTATCCCCACTTTTATTATTACAAAATTGAAATTAATTGAGGCAATTAGTTTTAGAAAATAAGTGTTAATTTCTAATCCTTCCAGCGCCAATCCCTGCCAATTATTAATTCATTTTTAAGACCTTGATCTATTAAGAAAGTTTTGGTGGCTTGAGCATTTAACTTTTTAGCTTTCAATTCTGAGGTATTGGCCAAGGCATAAAGCATCATGGAGGTGTATCTTACCGTATTCATCATTTCTTTTTTATTGATGATATCAATTTTGTCACAATTGGCATGATAGCAGCCTAAGGCTTCGGGCGAAAAGTTTCCATTGGGATTCATTGTAGGCACTCCTTCAATCATAAAACCCTGATGATCAGAATGCAAACCTGCTCTATTCGAGACGGTATTCAAAAAAGTAGAATCTACTTTTTTGATTTTTTCGCCTATTCCTCTGGTAAAATCAATCATTTCGTCCCGGCCACCCACATTAAATCCTTGCACATTATTGACCATGTCTAGATTAACCATATATTTTACCGAACCCAAACTTTGCTTACGAATATAATCCTTCACCATTGCTCGTGAACCTAAAAGGCCTTGCTCTTCTCCCATAAAAAGCACAAACTCAATAGTACGTTTCGGGCTGATATTCAATGCTTTGAAAGTTCTGGCTATATCCAAAACCGAAAAAGAACCAATACCATTATCCATGGCACCCGTAGCCAAATCCCAACTATCGAGATGGCCTCCAATAATAATTTTTTCATTGGGGTATTTTGAGCCTCTAATGGTAGCCACTACATTTCTGGCTTTTATTAAACTGCTATGATTTTTCATATCAATAAAAGCCAATAGTTTGGGGTTTTCTTCAATCCATGATCGAATTTGGATACCTGATTCCATTGATATACAAACCGCAGGTATATTGATTAGACTTCCCGTTACCGAGGCGGTTCCTGTAAGCAATACATTTTTAGGAACTTGATTTACCATAATTACACCCGTTGCCCCATTTTTGATAGCGAGAGCAGTCTTTTCAGACCGATGTAAGTTTTTAGTCTCTTTTGGCAATCCCACTAAACCCAAGTTCATGAGGACTACCTTTCCTGCTACTTGGTCTTTCATTCTTTCAAAATCTGCCTCAAGACCATTACCCAGATCAATTAATGACCCTTTCATATTGCTCTCCACTGGAGTGGAAGCGAGTGCAGTCACTTGAACATTCCTGAAGTCGTCAGAATTTTCGGGCGCAATTTGAAGTGAAACAGTATCTCTACTCCAAGCCATCACCTGAAATGGATGATACTTTACATTTTTGAAACCATATGATTTAAGCAAGTTAAAAGCATATTCTTCGGCCATTTTACCATTTTTACTGCCAGTAAGTCTGTGCCCAATGGTTTTGCAGGCTTCAGAAAGTGTCTCATATGCACGGCTATTCGCCAATACTTCCTGATTTATTCTTTCAAAAACTGTGTCTAAATCATCTTTGGCAGGAATAGAGGCCGACAAAACAATTATGCTGGATGGCACAAGAATAAAGTACTTAAATCTTTTTAACATTTATCTTAGCTGGGTTTCAATTTAGTAGCAAATTACACAAAAAATTAGTTACATTTTTATGCAAATGGGTTGATTAGTAAATTAATCGAAAAATTGGAAGAATACTGTAAATTTTATCCCGAAATATTTTTTCAATTAATTGAAGTGTGTAATATTTTTAAAGAAAATCAACCTAATTTTGTCATTCAAAATTTAAAATAATGAGAAAGTCAATTAAATTATTTTTATCTCTCCTACCCTTTCTTTCGCTTAGTTCTTGTCAAAAAATACAAAAAAATACAACCGAAATGAATCCAGAAATTCTGAAAGCACCAATTGCAAAAAAAATACCTCATCAAACCATTCTTCATAACGACACGCTAATTGATAATTATTTCTGGCTGAGAGATCGAGAAAATAAGGAGGTGATAGAATATTTGAATGTAGAAAACACTTATAAAGAGGCCGTAATGGCACCTACTAAGCCATTGCAAGCTCAGCTTTTCAATGAAATGAAAGGACGTATTAAGGAAGACGATGAATCGGTTCCGTATAAAGATGGCAACTATTTTTATTATACAAAATTTGAAAAGGGGGGCGAATACCCTATCTTTTGTCGGAAAAAAGAAAGTCTAAATGGCAAAGAAGAAATTATGCTTGATGGAAATATACTGGGTAAGGGAAAGTCTTATTTCAATATTGGTGGATTGGAAATAACAGATAATGATGAGATATTGGCCTTTGCAATTGATACAGTTAGTAGAAGAAACTATACTTTACAATTCAAAAATCTTAAAACAGGAGAGATCTACAAAGATCAAATCAAAAATACTGAAGGCGGCAGTTATGCCTGGGCGGCCGACAATAAGACTATTTTTTACATCAAAAGGCATCAAACTACTTTGTTGGGCTACCAAGTTTGGCGACATGAATTGGGCACTCCCAATAAATCGGATGTGATGGTCTATGAAGAAAAGGACAACCAATATTATATGGGTCTTTATCGTGGAAAATCAAAAAAATACATAATCAATCTATCAGACCATAATGGGGTAGCCACCGAATATAGAATACTCAATGCGGATAATCCAACGGGGAAGTTCAAAGTGTTTTTAGCAAGAAAAAACGGACATGAGTACAGCATTGACCATTACAACAATCAGTTTTATGTGCGAACCAATAGAGAGGGTTCCACTAACTATAAATTGATGGAAGTAGCTGAAAATGAGACTGATAATTTAGCCGCTTGGAAAGAAGTAATTCCCCATAGACCTGATGTGTATTTGGATGGCATCGAGCTTTTTAAGAATTTTTTAGTATTACAAGAGCGCAGTGATGCTTTATTGCATTTGAGAATTATTAATCAAAATAACAAAAAGGAACATTATGTAAATTTTGGAGAGGAAGCCTATGAGGCAGGGATTGGGCATAATCCTGAGTTTGATACCGATGTTCTTCGGTTTTCCTATACGTCACTTACCACACCTAATTCTACTTTTGATTACAATATGGACTCAAAAGCAAAGGAATTAATGAAAGAACAGGAAATTCCTGGTGGCTACGACAAAACCCAATACGTGACAGAACGCAAATGGGCCATCGCTAGAGATGGAGTAAAAATACCTATCTCAATCGTTTACAAAAAAGGATTCGAAAAAAATGGGGAGGCGCCGCTTTTACAATATGCTTATGGAAGCTATGGATCCTCAACTGATCCTTATTTTAGTTTTGTGCGATTGAGCTTACTCGACCGAGGCTTTGCCTTTGCGATTGCTCATATCAGAGGAGGGATGGAAATGGGACGTAACTGGTACGAAGATGGTAAAATGGGTAAAAAAATGAACACATTTTATGATTTTGTGGATGTATCCAAATATTTGATTCAAGAAAAATATACTTCAGCTAAACATTTATATGCGAATGGAGGCTCAGCAGGAGGCCTTTTGATGGGAGTGATTGTAAACTTGAATCCAGAACTGTATAATGGTGTGGTAGCTGCCGTACCCTTTGTAGACGTGATCAATACAATGCTAGATGAAACGATACCTCTCACAACCGGAGAATGGCTTGAATGGGGAAACCCCAAAATAAAGTCTGAGTATGAATATATCAGAAAGTATTCACCTTATGAAAATGTGGGCAAAAAAGCTTATCCTAATATGCTGGTAACCACGGGCTTACACGACTCTCAAGTACAGTACTGGGAGCCTGCTAAGTGGGTAGCCAAACTACGTGAGTTGAAAACAGACAAAAATATATTATTATTAGACACCAATATGGAAGCGGGCCATGGCGGGGCTTCAGGTCGTTTCAGACGATTGCATGAAGTGGCTCGTGATTATTCCTTTATTCTAAGTTTGGAAGGAGTAGAAAAATAAATTTCAATTTACTTTTGGATGAGTCATAAAAATATAGCCAAACAAAAAAGCCAAAATACAATAAACAGTGGTGATAGTTATTTGCATAATATTTTCATAAAAACCTGATTTGAATAGGCTCAATGCTACCATACTAAAATGGGTAAAATTAGCCACTGAAATGGGACGTCCATAAATACCTCCAATCAAATTGGCTTTTACAAACCAATTGAGCATCCCAAAAGCAAAATATAATGCTCCAATAATTTGAATGAGCAGAAAAGAATTGGGCGCTAAATTTAGATAGGCCACTATTTCATTGGAAAGGAAGGTAATCAAAATACCAGCTGCCAGCATCATTACCGCAGTTATTGTCATAATTACTTTTGAATACCGTTGGCTCATAACCCTTCCACATAGCCTTTGAAATTATTTAGAATTGCCTGCCAGCCACCTTGCTGCATTTCAATTGGATTTTGAGTTTCTGCATCAAAAACCTCAGTTACAATCACAGAATCGCCAGATTTTTCGAATGTAACCAATATTTGGCGACCATCGGAAAGGCCGTAAGCTATTGATTCATTGGTTGTTATAGCAGAATATACGCCTTCAAAATCAAAGGAAAAACTGCCATCCTTGGCAGCCATAGTGTGATTGAAACTTCCTCCAACTCTTAAATCATTGGTGGATTTTGGGCAATACCAATCGTCAGAAGCTGCATTCCAGTTTACAACATGTTCAGGATTATTAAAACAATCCCATACTTTTTCAATTGGTGCATTAACTGTAGCTGAAACAGTTATTTTTGTGAAATTTGACATGCTTTTTTAAGTTTGTTGGTTTGTAAGTTTGAAAAATTTTGAGAGTTTGCTAGTTTGAAAGTTTTCGAGTTGGCTCATTGCCTTTTGCCTACTTGCCTCCTTGCCTATTATTTCAAAAGTTTCAAAAGGTATTCACCATAACCCGACTTTATCAACGGCTCAGCAATAGATTTCAATTCGGCAGCATTGATATAACCCATTCGAAACGCCACCTCTTCTATACAACCAATTTTCAAATCTTGTCTTTCTTCGATTACCTGCACAAACTGCCCCGCTTGCATTAGGGAAGCAAATGTGCCCGTATCTAACCAGGCGGTTCCCCTACTTAATACACTTACTTTCAGTCTGTTTTGCTCCAAATAAACTCGATTCACATCGGTAATTTCGTACTCCCCTCGGGGTGAAGGTTTAATATTTTTAGCAATTTCTACAACTGAATTATCATAAAAATACAATCCTGGTACTGCATAATTTGACTTCGGTTGCACGGGCTTTTCCTCAATTGAAAGTGCGTTGAAATCTTTGTCAAATTCAACCACACCATATCGCTCGGGGTCGTGAACTTGATAGGCATAGACCACCCCACCATCAGGGTCTGAATTAGACTGTAACAATTTGCTCAGCCCCGATCCATAGAAAATATTATCCCCTAAAACCAATGCAACTTTATCTGTACCAATAAATTCTTCACCAATCACAAAAGCTTGGGCAAGACCATTGGGCTCATGCTGAACAGCATAGCTAAATTTGCAACCAATTCTACTTCCATCTCCCAAAAGCTTCTCAAAATGAGGCAAATCGTGGGGTGTTGAGATAATCAACACCTCTCTTATACCTGCCAACATCAATATTGAGAGCGGATAATAAATCATTGGCTTGTCGTAAACTGGCATCAACTGCTTGCTCACGGCCAAAGTAAGTGGGTGTAATCGTGTGCCAGAGCCTCCAGCGAGAATAATTCCTTTCAT
>JAZKGO010000094.1:10548-13447 GCA_040385875.1 Bacteroidota bacterium | reverse complement strand
GTCTTTTCAAGGCCCTCTTCAAATTGAAGTGATGGCTTCCAACCCAATTCATTCATGATTTTTGTGGAATCTATCGCATACCTTAAATCATGGCCCGAACGGTCTGTCACATAGGTAATTAACTTTTCTGATGTTCCTCGTTCACGGTTCAATTTTTGATCCATGATGGTACAAAGCAGCTTTACCAAATCAATATTTTTCCATTCGTTGAAGCCTCCAATATTATAAGTATCACCCTTTTTCCCATGATGAAAAACCGTATCAATTGCTCTTGCATGATCAATTACATATAGCCAATCACGCACGTTTTCACCTTTCCCATAAACAGGTAATGGCTTATTATTCAATATATTATGAATCATCAATGGGATCAATTTCTCTGGAAAATGATTAGGCCCATAGTTGTTGGAACAGTTGCTTACTACTACAGGAAGTTTGTATGTATTGCCATAAGCCCTCACAAAATGATCTGATGAAGCCTTCGAGGCTGAATAAGGCGAGCGAGGGTCATAAGAAGTAGTTTCTAGAAAAAACTCGTCTGGATTATGCAACTCCCCATACACCTCATCAGTAGAAACATGGTAAAAAAGATGGTTGGCCATATCTTCTTTCCACGAAGTTTTGGCAGCATTCAACAAATTGCAAGTCCCCACCACATTTGTCATGATAAATGCCATCGGGTCAGTAATTGACCGATCCACATGACTTTCTGCTGCTAAGTGAATGACACCGTAAAATTTATTTTCTGAAAAAAGCTGGTTGATAAAATTGATATCAGTGATGTCACCTTTTACAAAAGTATAATTCTTGGCATGTTCTATATCCTTTACATTGGCTAGGTTGCCCGCATAGGTCAAATTGTCAAGATTGTAGATATGGTATTTCTCAGAATATTTATTTACAAATAACCTCACCACATGTGAACCTATAAAACCAGCCCCCCCAGTTATTAATATTTTTTGCATAATGCTATTGTCTAGTTTGCTACATTTTGGGGAACCCAAAAAAGCATATTAAATTACGAGCAAATCTTCTTCTGCCATCGCCAGGCATCAGTCAATGACTCCTTCAAAGATTTCTTGGCTGACCAACCCAATTCCTTTTCAGCTTTTGTTACATCGGCATAGACTGCAGTTACATCCCCTTCTCTTCGTGGCATTATCCTGTAATTCAGCGCATTACCCGAAATTTCTTCAAAAGTACGGATTACTTCTAATACCGTATTCCCTCGGCCTGTACCAATGTTAAAGGTATCATAATATTTGAGATCCGAATTTTTCACCAATAAATCAACTGCTGCCACATGTGCTGCTGCAAGATCAACCACATGAATATAGTCACGTACACAAGTGCCATCAACGGTGTCATAATCATCTCCAAATACCTGAAGTTCAGCACGTTGTCCAATACCCACTTGCGTTACAAAAGGCACTAAATTGGCTGGGGTACCTTTGGGCAGCTCCCCTATTATGGCCGATTCGTGTGCGCCAATTGGATTGAAATAACGCAACGAAATCGCCTTTATTTGATTTGCTTTTACCGTATCTCTGATAATCTCTTCACAAATTTGTTTTGTATTACCATAAGGTGAGTTAGCAGGTTTCACAGGAGTATTTTCCGTGACGGGCAAGGCATCAGGCTCGCCATATACGGTACAGGAAGAGCTAAAAACCAAATTGGATACCTTATTAACCAGCATTAGCTCCAACAAAGTAACGGTAGCAGAAACATTATTATGGTAATATTTCAATGGGTTTTCCACCGATTCACCCACTGCTTTGGAAGCTGCAAAATGGATTACACCATCAATTTTTTGTTCTGAAAATATTTTGTTTAAAATGGCAGCATCTCCACAATTGCCTTCATAACATACTATTTTAGAGCCGATTATGGTCTCCAAACCCTGCAACACTGATTTCTCTGAATTTGTGAAATTATCTAAAATAATAGATTGATAGCCTGCTTTTTGCAATTCTACGATAGTATGCGACCCAATAAAACCAGCTCCACCAGTTACTAATATGTTCATTTACCTGATAATTATCAAATCCAGAGGATTATTATAAATTTATTTGACAAAATTAGGCAATAAATTCAAAGCTTAAAATATAATTTCTTTTTTTGGCTTTAAATTTGCTTTGGAATTGAATACTCTCAAATGAATTGGGGAGCTTGGTTGTTAATTAAATTTTATGAAGGAAAAAGAAATAAAAGCACTGATCTCATTGCTTGAAGACGAAGACGACGAAATCCAGAGCCATGTTAAGGAAAAAATTAAAAGCCTTGGCGGATTTGTTATTCCTTTTTTGGAGAAAGAATGGGAAAATTCAGGCCTGAGCAATCCTATTTTTCAAAAAAGAATTGAAGAACTAATTCATGACTTACAGTTTGAATCGGTAATAGATCGCCTCAAAATATGGGTAGAAGGTGGCTCAATTGACCTTCTAGAGGGCATGTGGATTATTACCACATATCAATATCCTGACTTTAGTATCGAAAAACTAAGGTCAGAAATCGAACAGATATTTTATGAAGTTTGGATAGAATTTAAGCCAAACTTGCACCCAACGGATCAAATCAGAATTTTGAATTCGGTTATTTTTGATAAGTTAAAATTTGGACCAAATACAAAAAATTTCCATTCCGCTTCCAATTCTATGCTAAATGTGGTGTTGGAGTCGCATAAAGGAAATCCGATTTCTCTTTGCACCATTTATATGCTTATTGCCCAAAAGCTGGGGCTTCCTATTTACGGGGTAAACCTTCCCAATCTTTTTGTACTTACTTACAAAAGTGAGGCAGTGCAATTCTATATCAATGTTTTCAACAGAGGTTTAGTGTTTTACAAATCGGATATTGATAATTATATTGGCCAGCTGAATTTAAAAACTTCAGAAAT
>JAZKGO010000094.1:8290-10448 GCA_040385875.1 Bacteroidota bacterium | reverse complement strand
ATAGATAAATGGTGTTTGGAATCCTGCAAATACGGTTTATTGTAAGCATCTTTAATCAAACCCAAATAATTGATATCCATTGATTCAGCCAAAAACTTGGCTAAAAATCGACTTGCAAGCCATTCCAACTGCTTTTGTGGATGAGTAATCAAAGTGTACTCCTCAATTTCCCAATTGTTTTTACCCAATTTATTTTTAAAAAACTGGGCGGACTCCATTACTTCCCAAACTAAGAGTCGGCAATCGTTTTCAATTGATTTTTCTAAAACAACTGGCATGTATTTTTGAATTATTTTTAAACCAAATTAAACAAAAGAATTTGAATTCGACTATTTCAATTCAAAAATCACGAACTTTGTAGCCAAAAATAAATACAGTGAAAATAGAAAAATTTGATACTTTTTCTGGGCATTCAGATTGCGTTTATACAGTTGTGGTCGGAGAAAAATCCAATATTTTTTATTCATCAGGAGCTGACGGACAGGTAGTTAGGTGGAATTTAGAAAAACCAGATGCGGGTGAATTAATTGCCAGAATTCCTGCTTCAGTTTATGCGATGGCTTTTCATAAAGAGTCCAATTTACTGTGGGTCTGCCAAAATGGAGAAGGTATTCATCGGATTGACCCACTAACAAAAACCGAACACTCCTCGTTGAAAATTACCTTTTCTTCTATATTTGACATTCAATTTTATCAAAATCTCGCATGGGTTGCTTCCTCCGACGGAATAATTTTTGTAATTGACATTGAAAAATTCGCTCTTCTAAAAACAATAAAAGCCTCTGAAAAATCGGCCAGAACGATTGCAATCAATTCAAAATCAAATGAGTTGGCTGTTGGTTTTAGTGATTTTTCAATTAAAATTTTTGATCTGACAGATTTTTCTCAGAAATTTATCATAAACGCACATAAAAACTCCGTTTTTACACTGAAATATTCTCCCGACTTTTTATATTTGATATCTGGAAGCCGTGATGCCCATCTTAAAAAATGGAATGTGGTCGAAAACTATCAACTTGAGCTGGATATTCCAGCCCATATGTACGCCATCAATGATTTATATTTTTCGCCAAACGGCAATTTAATGGCCACTTGTAGTATGGATAAATCAATCAAAATTTGGGAGCCAGAAAACTTAAAATTATTGAAGGTGTTGGATAAGGCTCGTCATGCTGGCCATGGAACCTCCATCAATAAATTGCTTTGGACTGGCTTCGATAACTTATTGGTCTCAGCAAGCGATGATCGCAAAATTTCGGTTTGGAAAATAATAGAAGAATAACAAAATATTGGATGATTTTACTAATTAATCATTCAAAAAGTAACATCAACCTAATTCCCTACTGGAAGATAGGGGATGTTTGAGAAGCAAAAACAAATTATACACTCATGAAATGCCAGCAAAAGGTGCTTGTATTAATCGCACAACGAATATTTGGCATGCCATATGACCTAAAAAACAATTAAATACTTATGAAAGTTACCGCAGAAGGAATCCGTGAATATACGTTTAGTAAATCATTTAGAGGCTATGATAAAGAAGCTGTAGATCAATTTTTAATGTCTTTGTCACAAGAATGGGAAAAAGAAGAAGAAGAGATTGTTAGTTTAAAAAAACAGTTGGAAACTGCTGAAAAGGAACTCAATAGACTGAAAGAAGTGGAATCTGTGATGCTCAGAACCATCAAAGAAGGAGATGAAAATGCCAGAAAATTGGTGGCAAATGCTGAAATAAATGCGGCAGAAATATTGGCTGAAGCTACTAAGAATGCGGATGAATATTATGCAAAAATGAAAGCTGAGGGTGACGACTATTGGGCAAAAGCTGAAAATAAAGGAATTGAAATAATTGAAACGGCTGAAAACGAGAAAGAGAACCTACTTAAAGCTGCCAATGAAACCATTGAACTATTAAAAGCAGAAACCAAAAAAGACCTTGAATCAAGTGAGAAAGAATACAACTCACTGGATATTGCCAAGCAACAACTTTTGTATGATTTGAATAGTTTGTTAGGAAATACCAACGATCGATTACTCAATATTCAAACCAAATATTCACCTGAGATATTTGATGCAAAGAAGGTCGGTATTGAAAACATCCCAACCGCTGTGATTGAAGCCAGACAAAAAAAGGAGGTTAAAGTTGTTCCAAAACCAG
>JAZKGO010000094.1:2460-8190 GCA_040385875.1 Bacteroidota bacterium | reverse complement strand
TTTTTTGATACGATTTAAATTAAAAACATAAATCGTAAATAATACATCAAAAATCCTAAAATGGGAATAATTGCATTAGAAGGTCTTGAGTTTTTTGCTTATCATGGTGCTTATGTTGAAGAGCAAAAAATTGGAAATCGATATGCTGTGGATATTTTTATCACCACAGATTTTACCACTGCTGCCGAAACAGATAGGTTAAAAGAAACAGTGAACTATGAAGAGGTGTACGCCTCCATAAAAGAAGTGATGCATCAAAAACATCGGCTACTGGAACATATTGGACATTCAATTATTGGAAAAATAAGATCGCAATATCCTTATATTCAACTAGTTGAAGTATCTGTCTCCAAATTTAACCCACCAATTGGAGGGGTTTGTGAAAGGGCGAGAATTACCATCAAAGGATAAAAAAAAATGAGAAAGTTGAATGTAAGTTCGGCTTTTTTTATGTCTCTGGAATAATTGATATTACCAAATCAAATACCTAAATTGGCCTTCCTCAATTAATTGTACAAATAGATATAAGTTGGTCATTACCAATATGATATACCAAATGGTGATAAATAAATTGGCAAGCTTTCGTTCGAAATATTTTAGTAAAAATTGATACATGTTATGGTATAAAAAGTAAAATTTTATAAGTATCGATTGCCTCCGCAAAACTATCTCTACTAATAATTACGCAACTAAACACAAAAAAATTAATTACAATCAATCTGCAAAAATTCCTTAAGATTACTGAATTCCCAATTTTGATGGTAGTAGAAAAATAGATTCCGATAAATTGCAAAAGACCCCAAATAACGTAGCGTGGGGTGATTTCATGCCAAAGTGCAATGATAATCATGGTCAAAAAAATGCCAGCTTTAGGATTTCTATAATACGAAGTGATTGGAGTATAAATATAATCTTTGCAAAATTCAGAGAGTGACATATGATATCGGCTCCAAAATTCCCTCATATTCGTTGAGAGAAATGGATAATTGAAATTCTCATTAAGTCGTATACCAACCAATAATGACAGGCCAATGGCGACATCAGAATAGCCTGAAAACATAAAAAAGGCATTGAAAACAAACTTTAGACTTTCTAAATAAGTTTTTAGCCAAATGCTTTGAGCTGGCAAAATTTCGATTAATCCCGCCAATTTAATGGTGATTAAGTAACTAGCTACAATCTGAATTTTGGATATTCCGTACAAAATTCTTTCAAAACCTGCTGAAAGATAGTCGGTATTCAAGCGTTTTTTGCCGATTTCATTTACGAATGAATTAAATCTATTAATAGGCCCAATCAATATAACCGGTAAATAGAAAAAATAGGCCAGGTATTCAGTAAAACTAGTTTTAGCTGTTTTCCCTTTGTAATATTCTAAGGCATAGTGTATTAGCTTAAATGAATAGTAGGAAATACCAATTGGTAAAAGGATGTTTTTATCAATGGAAACAAAAAATTTAAAGCCTAGCAAGACTAAAAAGACTATCAATATTACTATTGAAAGCTTTAGATTTCCTGACAAGTTGCTTTGATGTAAAATCAAGTAATTGCCAACGGTAAGTAAGGTGAATATAAAAAGCGAAGTGGGTGATTGATAGCCTAAAAAGGCTGCTGTAGCCAATATCTGAATCCGTAAATAATATTTTTTGTCTACTAAATATGAGGCAAAAATAATAGGGATACTGAAAAGGAAAACAGTCAATAAATTAATCATAATGTAGCCTTTACTTTTTCCATAAACCACTTTTGATAAACCTTCGCCCCTTGATAATTCAGATGGCTGCCATCAGTAAAAAGATTGGTAGTAAAAGGGACAGTTTTGATTGACCAATAGGTTACATTATAGGCTTTCTGATATTCCTGAGCCAGTTTTACAAATTCCAATTCCGTTTTATCAAATACTTTATTCACCGTTTCGCTATTTGGAAAACCAAGCATAATCACTTTCTTTTTCTTCCTATTCAACTGGTCAAATGTGTTGTTAATAGCCTTGTTTTCAGTAAAAGATCTTACTCTTCTTTCTCTTTTTAATAGTAAGTTCAGTAAATTTTGATCTGTTTTTGTGGTGAAATAGTCGTTTAACAATTCAGGATTTAATAAGCTATTGATTGAATTATCAACTTCAGAATTACCTATTATCTTTTTAAATTTGCCCACCAAAAAAGCCATAGAATAAGTTAAATGAAAGGGGATTTTTTTGGGATTTTTAATAAATTCGACAAACAATCGGCTTTCAATAAATAGAACGTCAGGTGGATATTTGTAAATAGATTGAAATAGGGACAAATCCGATGCTTTATCCATAGTTAAAGCGTATAAATTGATTTTTAAGCCTTTTATAGGTTTACCTAATTGTTTGGTTAATTCGGTTGAAATGTCAAAGTTATCCCCAAATGCATTGAGGGTTAGGGAGCTGCCCACAATTATGACGGAAACCGTATCCTTATTAGAGGCGCAATTATTCTTAATTAATTTCTCTATTTCTATCGCTGTTTTGTATTGAATTCCGTATCGCCCTGATGAGTATTTGTAAAATCCGATGGCGAATATTAGCCCAAAAGAAAAGACAATTAGCCAAATTTTTAAGTGCGGTACAGTCAGATTCATGGCTTTAATTTGCTCAATAAAATATCATAAATAGCATTGATAGATATCATATTCATGAGTTCTTTTGTGGAGAATTCGACGTTAAATTGTTCTTCCAATTTGGTGATCAGCACTAAATGATTCAAGGAATCCCAACCGGAAATGTTACTGGAAGAACTCGATTTGTTAAGTGATTGCTGTGGTAAATTAAACACGTCTGAACAGATACTGAGTATTATTGGAAGAATATCTTTTCCGTTAATTTCTGTAGTTTGTTCATTTGAATGAATAATTTTCGTTAATTCATTTATAAGAACTTTGCTACTAATTCCTTTTGGCAATTCTTTCAGGAAAAAGATCTCATGAGGTATTTTTTCAGGTTCCAGTTTTGCCCTCAGTATTTCATAAATCTCTAATTTATTTAGTGCTACCGATTCATTTGGTTGGATGGCGGTCACAATTTTCTCCACCATGTGGTAGTCTGGCATACCAAAAACTTTGCAATCAAAAACTCCAGGGATAGTCAAAATAATTTCTTCAATTTCTTCTGGATGCAGCCTAAAACCACCTGCATTAATCATATTCTTTTTTCGGCCGGTTATTCGCACAAACCCTTCTTCATCTATGATAGCTGTATCGCCTGTATATAACCAGCCCTCTTTCAGTACTTTATTTGTTGCAACAGGATTGTTTATATATTCTTTCATTAAGTGTTCACCCGCTATCAAAAGCTCGCCTTCGAGGCTTGTTTTTAGGGTATTTCCAGCTTCATCCACCACTTTAATTTCACAATCAATTGCTTTGCCCACCGTGTCCGTTTTAAAAGTTTGGGTGTTTGGTATACAAAACAGGCTGCCATTTACGGTTTCGGTAAGGCCATAAATATTGGCGATTGGCACCTGAAAAGTTTTAGAAACTTCCGTCCACAAATTGGGATCTAATTTGGCGGCTACCGATATCATGAATTTAAAATCGGCAGTTTGGAAGCTGCTTTCATGGCCTTCGGCGTATTTTTGGAAAAAAGCCAATAAGGTAGGCACGACAAAGAAATGACTAATCCTGTATTTGTAAATGGCATAAAATATTTGTTCAATATTATTTATTTCCAAAGGAAAAGGCGAAAACCAAGAGCACCCACTTACAAATGACAACAAAGGCCCTTGATTTACACCATCGGCATGATACAAATTAAGTAAATTGAGATTGTTTGTATTTTCATCAAAGCCATATACTTTGCTCAGAGTGCTCAAATGGGTAAATAAGCTGTTGTGCGAGATGGCAACCCCTTTTGGGTCTGAAGTAGAGCCCGACGTATAAATGATATAAGCAATATAATCAGGACTAATTTTTGCAGAATATTGAGGTTCCAAGCCTATAAACTCATTCAGAATAGAAGGGTAATCATTGTTATTTTCACTATTATCAATATTTCTATTTGCAAAAACCTTTAAAAATAACTTGTTTTTCTTTCCAATTTCTCGTTTGATTTCAATGATATTTTTATGCTCAATTCCCCATTCCATTTTCAGCTTACTATCAATGAAATAGGCCTTGGGTTGTATAGATTTAATGATGGACTGCACTCTTTCTTGTTTCGAATTTGGGTCGATCAAAACCACAATTAGTCCAAAACGGTAGGCTCCAATTAATATTTCGATAAACGATTTTTTATCTGCTGTCGATAAAAGCAGAATATCTTGCTCTGCTAATCCGAGATTTTTGAAAAGGTTACTTAATTGAGCCGCTTTGTCATATATTTCACTGTAAGTTAATGTTTCAGAATTCTCTAATAATGCAAATGGTTTATTTGATAATCTTTTTGCTTTTTCCAAAGCCTTTACAATTCCCATACTATCAATAATTTTCTTTAATTAATTTAGTTAATTTTTGTTTGTTTAGCTTTCCATTCGATGTCCTTGGTATTGAGTCGACTATTAATATTGAATTGGGAGTCATTTTCTCTCCAAATCTATTTTCAATAGCCTCCTTTATTTTAAATGTCACTAATTCGCTTTCATCTGCGTTAATGGCCGCTGTAAATACAGCATAAGTTTCGGTTTCATTTTGAAATAGGGGAATTAAACCCACATCACTCACCATCGAAAGGCTTCTTATTGTTTGCTCAACTTCTGCTAGATTTACGATTTTACTTTGCGCATTTTTGATGATTTCAGTAGTTCTTCCTTCCAAATAAATGATTCCTTCTTCGTCCATTCTGCCCAAATCACCCGTGTGATACCAGCCTTGTGCGTCAGTAATATTCCTATTCTCGCCCCAATAGCCATTTGAAATTGTATTGCCATAAATACACAATTCGCCTGTTTTTCCATTTTCAATAGGATTTCCGTCAACGTCAACAATTTTAATCATACAATTTATCGGAATGCCAATTATGCCTTCTGTAAAATTATGAAAACCAATTGGCTCATAAATACAGATTCCGGCCGTTTCAGTAAGGCCGTAATAGTTGAGTATATATTTGGAAGTTTTTTCGTAGAAATTATTTTTTAGGTCAGTGGTAAGTTTGCCTCCTGTTGATAATGCCAGTCTTAATTTAGCCAATTTTGATTTCGCCTCTTTTCTTAATGCCAATTGGTAATACAAGGCTGGGCTGGCCACAAGTACGGAAATATTGTTTTCATGAATACAGTCAAGCAAATTACCCATGTGAATGATTTGTTCATAAGTGGGAACTACCGCTACGGAGCCTGAAAGGGCTGTCACTAAACATGTATTGCGCAAGCCACTCATGGAATCAAGCTCTCCAATCACCAAAAAGCGATCAGAAATATCCCAATGATAAGCCTGCACCATGTTTTCAGCGCTTTGGAATAGCTGAGCATGGCTTAGCTGCACCCCTTTTGGATTACCTGTAGAGCCAGAGGTATACAAAATCACCGCCAAATCACTTTCTAATATTTCAGGCAAGTCAATATGATTTACTTCATCAACCAACCAATCTGAGAAATATGTCAATTTTGGGTCGTTTTCGCCATCCAAAGCCTCAAAATAAACTGTTTCCCTATTTTGAATTATTTCGTTTGAAGATCCATGTCTTAGAAAAAGTAAATTTGGATTAAAAGTATTGACCAAGTCTACCAAGGATTCTGAAGGCATTTCTTCACTGATTGGAATAAAAACTAT
>JAZKGO010000094.1:0-2360 GCA_040385875.1 Bacteroidota bacterium | reverse complement strand
GTTGAAATGAAATTTTGCAATCTTAAATGTTCTGGATCTAATGGCAGAATTTGCAGTATTTCTAATTTCTCCAAGCTTTTGATAGTATCAATAAACGCCATTGGTTCAATCCCAATTTTTTTGCAAATTTCTTCAGCAGAACAATTTAATTTTGCCCAATAACAAATTTTGGCTTCTGTTTCAGTAAGCTGATAATCAATTGTTTTGCTAACTATATCATGGTAGACAGGGTGATTAATCAGTAGTCCTTCAATGTCTTCTTTTAAAATACTATTACTCAATTGAGTTTTGTTTTGGCAGTCAATTTCCAAAATGTGATTCAGAATTAATTGACCTTGGGATAGATTAAAATAGTCGAAATAATTGAAACTCTGAATCTTTTCATCCAAATCGAGACCTACTGGTTTAATGGCGATAAGGCAATTATAATCAGTTGTATTGGCATTGGCTTTCACTAATTGAAGACTATTTGTACTGTTTTTAAATAGCTCAGGTTCGGAATAAATACTGAATTTTTTGTTACTGTTATTGTAAAATGCCTCATATTCCTTGCCATGCAGTAGGTCTCCACCACGTTTGAAATAGGGAGACGGCTCTGCGTTAGCCACATGCACATGCGGAAAAAAAACAATTGCCTCTTTTTGGCAGACTCTTTCAAGCTCGTCGAGTAAAACAGACCGCATCTGTCGGTGTAAAACATCAAAGCCAAAAGCCATTGCTATGATATTATCAGCAAAAGGTAAGGGCTGTTCTAATTTGCCCGTAACTACCTGAATATTAGTTGTTTTTTGGTGATTAGTAAACCAATAATTCAAGCCATTGTAGCCTAATAAATCCGTATTTCCTTCCCACATACTTATAATTATCTGCTCAGGGAATATAGCCGAAAGAAAGGAAGTAGTCCAACCTGTTCTGTTCGATAAATCTAAGATGTAATCTCCTTTTTTTAGGGTATTTTTTAGATGAGGGATAAAAGGATAAAAAGCCCTAAAAGCCTCATTAAAAGGATTAAATAGGGCATATAGATCAAAGACAGGTTTTTTAAATTTATTTCTACAAAACAATTCATACTTTGCAGCATCAATAGCAGAACTTAATTGAGCCTCATTTTTGGAAACTAGAGATGGAATATTTTGTGTGAAAGAATCGCCAAAATATATGCTGTTGATATAAGGAATATGAATGTGGTTCTCTTTAAAAATCTTTTTATGCATAATAATCTTGCAACACTTTTCGATATTTTACAAAAATAATTTACTATTTCAAAAATATGAATTTATTTTTAATTATTTAAGAAGTTTTATAAGCGTACTTTTCGATAATTTTTATTTGCTATTATATGATACTAAATTAACAATAATTATTTGACCAAATAATTAAGCCGAGTTCAATTGTGAATAGACCAATCTTTAAAAAAATTGGTCTATTTTATTAACTCTTTAAACAAATTGTTTTAGTATCATCACCATTATCAAACCAGTAAGCCCAACGATGGTCTCCAATAAGGTCCAAGTTTTGAAAGTATCTTTTAAACTGAGTCCAAAATATTCCTTAAACAACCAAAAACCCGCATCGTTTACATGAGAGCACATTAAACTTCCTGCACCTATGGCTAGCACCATCAGTTCTGGGCTTTCACCTGTCGCAGCCAAAATAGGTTGAACAATTCCTCCTGCGGTAATAGCCGCTACTGTGGCTGAGCCTAATGAAATTCTGATTATAAAAGCCACTAACCAGCCTAAAAATAATGGAGGAAAGGTGGATGCTTTGAAATAATCTGCAATTTGGGAACCCATTCCACCATCAACTAATACCTGCTTGAATGCACCGCCTGAACCAACAATTAATAAAAGTAATGCAGCAGCTCCGATGGCACCATTCACCGAGCCAGTAATGTCTTTCATGGTGCGTCCTTTCATTACTCCTAAAAATATAAAAGCACCAATCAAAGCAATCATCATGGATACACTTGGGTCACCAAAAAAATGAATGGTGGGCATAAAAGGATGATCCTTGGCCATTAAAAATTCACTTGCGGTAGCAATGGCCATTAAAACTACTGGTAATAAAGCAACCAAAATACTTATCCCAAATGATGGCAAGGCGGATTCTTCCATTTGTTTGGTTTCAAATAATCCTTTTGGAGGATTCGCTTTAATTTTCTTAACAAATTCAGGAAAAACTAAACCAGCAAAAATGGAAGCGGGAATAGCGATGATAAGACCATAAATTAGGGTTAAACCCATATTCGCATTAAATAAAACGACAATCGCTGTTGGGCCAGGGTGTGGTGGCAAAAAACCATGTGTAACAGAAAGAGAAGAAGCCATCGCCACACCTACATAAACAGGCGAAAGCTT
>JAZKGO010000093.1:0-9712 GCA_040385875.1 Bacteroidota bacterium | reverse complement strand
GTAGTGGCTGGGGTTTTCAATCAGGAAGGTGTAGTAATCAATAACAAATACAATCGTTATTCATTGCGCTTGAATACTGAATATGATATTTCGGAAAAAATAAAAATTGGTTTTAACATCGCTCCACAATATGTATATGACAATACGCCACGTACAGACGGTGATAGGGGTAACGGTATATTATTCAATGCATTACATACATGGCCAGTTATGCCAATTCGTGATGCTAATGGTGAATTGACCCTATTTAACCGTTTCCCTGCAAGTACTGGTAATATATTTGCTTATGCCAACTGGGTGCGTGCTGCTGATGAATTGATAAATGAAAATAAAAATATCAATTTACTATCAAATGCTAACATATCTTATTCTCCCATTGCCGGCCTTACTTTGAAGTCGACATTTAATGTGGAATTAATGCAGAATAAATTCTTTTTCTTTAATCCATCCACAGCTACCTCAGGTATAAATGTACCGATTCCGACTACTGCGGTATCTATTAGACAAACCGATGAGCGACTTACTCTGTTAAATGAAAACCTAATAACTTATAACAAAATTTTCAATAACGATCATAATTTTGAGATTTTGGGAGGTTATACCAATCAAACTTTTCGTCAGGATTTAACTCGTATTCAGGCAGATACCTATGCTGATGATAGGCTTCCAACTATTCAGGGAGCAATAAATGTAAACCGTGGAGGTACCAACACTGGTGTAAACGAATGGGCACTTACTTCATTCCTTTCTAGATTATCCTATAATTATAAAGGCAAATATCTATTCACCGCTTCAGTTCGTACTGATGGTTCGTCTCGTTTCGGTGCTGATAATCGTTGGGGTACATTCCCATCCGTATCAGCAGGCTGGATTCTTTCTGATGAGGATTTCATGAAAAATTATTCGAAAATATCTTTTGCCAAAATTAGAGCAAGTTACGGTATTGTAGGTAATAATAACATTGGTAATTACACTTCTTATGCCTTAGTTAATAATACAGTTAATGCAGTATTCGGTAATACTGTTGCTCCAGGGGCTGTAGTTACCTCATTGAAAAACAGCAATTTAGGTTGGGAAACTACTAGGCAGCTAGACTTAGGATTTGACCTTGGTTTGGCCAATGATAGAATATCCCTTGTATACGATTATTACACAAAACAAACCACCAATTTGTTGTATAGTGTACAAATTGCACAAGAATCTGGTTTTTCTAATTTTAATGATAATATTGGTCAAATCAATTTCTGGGGCCATGAGGTTGCGTTAAATACGAAAAATACAACTGGTCGCTTAAAATGGAATACAAATGCCAATATTTCTTTCAATAGAAATGTAGTGGAATCACTGGCTCCAGGTATTGACCGAGTTTATGGTTTATTCCATATTACTAAAGTTGGGCAGCCATTTGGTCAGTTTTACGGTCATATTTCACAAGGTATGTACCAAAATCAAGCAGACCTAGATGCCAATCCAAAAGTACCTGGCCGTTCTTTCGTTGGAACAATCAAATTAACAGACCAAAATAAGGATGGAATCATCACCAATGGTGGTGACTTTGACGACCGTGTAATCATGGGTAATCCTTTTCCTAAGTTTACTTATGGAATCACCAACAACTTCTCATTTGGCAAGTTTGATGCAAGTGTAGTGGGCTCAGGTTCATACGGCAACCAACTTTTAGTACGTCATATCTATTCTACTGCTAATTTGGATGGTGTATTCAATATGGTTGCTGAAGCCAAATATCGTTTCCGTTCACCTGAAAATCCAGGTAAAGGAATGTATGGCACTACAGTAGGTGGTGGTAACGTTACAGGTATCGAACGTGACTGGATGAACAGCCGTTTTGTTGCAGATGCTTCGTTTTTTACTATCAAAAATGTAACAGTAGGTTATACATATAATGTTGCCAACAAAGTATTCAAATCTGCTAGAGTTTATGCTTCGGCACAGCAGTTGTTTGTATTTACTAAATATTGGGGCGGGCCAAATCCAGAAACTAATGCAAACGGAGCTGGCGATGGTGATGGTGGAAACCTAAGCCCAGGTGTTGACTTCTCAAACTATCCTGTACCTCGTACATTTACTTTGGGAGTGAACTTTAATTTCTAAAATTTATATTCCTAATAATTATATTTTTTAAAATAATTTTCAATATTGAATTTTCAATTATCAATTTTTATTTAAAAAAAATAATCAATTCAGAAATTTGAGAATTGGACATTGATAGTGGTTTATTGAACATTTTTTTAATTAAAATTTTAAATACGAATTAAACATCTTGTTAACACATATGAAAAAGATACTAATAACAACAATACTTCTGAGCTTCAGCCAATTGGCTTGTAAGGAAGACTTCCTTAGCATTACTCCCGAAACTGCTTTAAGTACTGACACTTTTTTTACAAAAGAGGCTGACTTTCAGCAAGCTGTGAATGCAACTTATGTGCCATTACGCACAATTATGAACGACAGAGGCTATCTTTTAGGCGAAATGCATTCAGACAATGCCTATTATTTCCGTAATATTCTTTTTGGAGCTACAGAGCCGCAGGAAGATATTGCCGATTTTTCAGTACCGACCGCCAATGGTGCAAGTGGTATTCCAATTACGCCTAACGTTCACGTGCTTAATCAATATCGTCAAGACTTTGCCATTATCGCTCGTGCAAATCAAGTGTTAGATTTGATTGACAAAGTTGAATTTGATGCTGCCAGAAAAGCCAATATGAAAGGCCAAGTACAGTTACTAAGAGCATTCGCTTATTATGAATTGGTACGCTATTTCGGTACAGCTCCTTTACATTTGGTGCCAGTTACAGTGCGTCAGGAAGCTGCTTTACCGTTAGCTACTTCTGCACAATTGTATACCCAAATCATAGCAGACGCTACTGCAGCTATTGGAAATTTGTTGCCAAAATCAACCCAAGAACCAGGAAGAGTTACTTCAGGTACAGCTCGTTTATTATTAGCAGATGTGTACATGACTCAGAAAAAATATGCTGAAGCTGAGAAATTACTGAAAGAAATGGTAAGCAGTAATGAGTATTCTTTAATGCCAGAATATGCTGATGCTTTTTCAACAAATACTGGAAATAAAAATAATAAGGAATCAGTATTTGAAGTACAATATTTAGAAGGTGCTGCTGGTTTTAATGGTACTTTTATCTATAACTTCTTACCACGCCCAATGTCGGCCGATGAGTTGAAGCCTATTAGCGGAACGTCTAATCCTCAGCCACTTACAGGCGAAGGCAACAATGCTCCAACCCCTGATTTGATTGCTTCCTATCAAGCGGGTGACAAAAGATTAGATGCAACAATTGCCTATGTTACTATAAGTGGAAGCCTTCGTGATAATAAAGTTTATCCATACGTGAAAAAATATGCAAAAACGCATTCATTGCATGGAAATACTGGTACAAACTGGCCAATTTATCGTTATGCTGAGGCACTTTTGTTTTTGGCAGAAGCACTAAATGAGCAAGGCAAAACTGCAGAAGCAGCCACCTATTTGAATATGGTTAGAAAACGTGCTGGCTTGGCTGATGCAACAGCTGCTTCCCAAGCAGATATGGCTTTACAAATTGCCGTTGACAGAAGATCAGAACTGGCTTTTGAAAACAAACGTTGGTTCGACTTGGTACGTTCTGGCAAAGCTGTTGAAGTAATTACAGCTTATGGTGCAAGAATCAAAGCAAATCCAGAGGCTTATTACTATCCAAAAGGTAGCACATTACGAAGCAATAGTTTCTCAAATTTAAGCCTAACCTACGGCTTGCCTGCTGATGAGTCATCGTTGAACGACAATTTTTAATTTCATAGAGTGTTTTAAAGCAAGTGGCGGAATTTTTCGCCATTTGCTTTTTTTATTTTTAAATGGTGATCAAACTTTTTATGTCCCAAAAAGTACACAATTCATTAAAACAATAAACCTGCCTAAAATCAACAAGTATTTACTCAGGATAGATTTATTCTAAAATTATTATATTTTTATATTTCAATTAAATCAACATAAAAAAATATGGGTATGAATTCAAAAGGGATTGCGATTAAAATATCTTTGGCAATAGTGGCGGCCTTATGCATAGCATCATTTACGATGGTAAAATATGGTGTTGATACACAGCCAGCTGATGCAAAAGATAAGCTTGCTAAACTGAAACTACCGGCTGGTTTCAAAGCTGAATATTTATATGGCCCGTCCGAAAATAAGGAAGGCAGCTGGGTAGCTATGTGCTTCGATGATAAAGGTCGAATGATTACCTCTGATCAATATGGTGGCTTGTTCCGATTAACAGTACCTGCGGTTGGTTCTGCCAATACAATGGCTACTTCTGAAAAATTAAAAATATCATCAGGTGTGCCAGGCGATACTGTGGGTATGGGCTATGCCAACGGGCTTTTGTATGCATTCAATAGCCTATATGTAGTGATAAATAACGGAAAAAATAATCGAACATTTCCTAGAAGATCAGGTATTTATAGACTTCAAGATACTAATGGTGATGATCAATTTGATAAAATAACTACATTGAAAGAATTTGTGGGTGAAGGCGAACATGGACCTCATAGTGTTATTCTTTCACCCGATAAAAAATCATTGTATATGGTTGCAGGTAATTTTACCGATTTGCCTGCAATTGATGCCTACCGTTTACCTAAAACTTGGGCAGAAGACTTGCTTTTCCCAAAAGTAACAGACCCTCGTGGCCATGACCCTGATAGACACGCTCCAGCTGGTTTTGTGATGAATTTTGACCCAGAAGGAAAACGATTTGAACTAGTTGGTGCTGGCCTAAGAAATACCTACGATATTGCTTTTAACGAAGTAGGTGATTTATTTGCTTACGATGCAGATATGGAATGGGATTTTGGCTTGCCTTGGTATCGCCCTACTCGTATTTGCCACATGACCTCTGGCTCTGAATGGGGATGGAGAAACGGAAACAGTAAATGGTCGCCAACTTTTCCTGACAATTTACCAGCGGTAATAAACATTGGTCAAGGCTCGCCAGTAAACTTAATGCACTTGAAAGATGCTAAAGTACCAGCCAAATATAAAAGTACATTATTGGCTTTCGACTGGACTTTCGGCGTAATGCATGCCATCAATTTAAAGCCACAAGGGTCAACCTATACGGCTACTCGTGAAGAATTTTTATCTGGTATTCCACTTCCTTTAACAGACGGAGCCATTGGACCTGATGGCAATATTTACTTTATGACGGGTGGCCGTAGATTAGATTCTGATGTTTATAGAATTTATTATGCTGGCCCAGAAAGTACTGGTGCCGTGGCGATTACGCCAGCTAATGCACTGAATAACACAAGACGAAATTTGGAGAAATTCCATACCGGCGGACCCAACCCAACAGCTGTGGCTACTGCATGGCCTTATTTGAAATCGCCTGACAGATTTATCAGATATGCCGCTCGTATTGCTATTGAGCACCAACCAGTAGCTGAATGGCAAGATAAAGCTTTGGCTGAAAAAGACCCTGTTACAGCTACTCAGGCACTTGTTTCCTTAATTCGCCAAAATGTAACCTCAAAGAAAAATGAGATTCTAACAGCCTTGAATTCAATCAATTACAAAGCGTTGGCTGAGTCGCAACAATTGGATTTGTTGCGTGCTTATGAACTGGCATTTTTAAGAAATGGTATGCCTGATGACGCTATGAAAACAAAAGTAATTGCAGTATTGAATCCAAATTATCCAGGAGCAACGGCCCATTTGAATCGTGCTTTGAGCAAAAATTTATTGTATTTGGATGCTCCTGGAGCGGTTCAAAAAACAATGGCTTTGATGAAAATTAAAGTTGAGCCTGGCAACGACGCATTGAACGTGGAAAATGCAACTGCCACTTCTGACTTAATTTTAAGAAACCCACAATACGGCGCCGACTTAGCGAATATGCTTTCTAAAGTGCCTCCTGCGCAACATACTTACTATGCCAACGTACTTACAATGGCTAAAACTGGCTGGACGCCTGAATTGCAAGAAACCTATTTCAAATGGTTTGCTGATGCTTTTCAATACAAAGGCGGTCGCAGTTATGTAGGATTTATTGATAGAAGTAGGAAATTGGCTTTAAAAAATATTCCAGATTCCAAAAAGGATTATTTTGATAAACTTTCGGGTGCTGAAATGTTAAGCAAAAATGGTAACGATTTGGTAAATATTACCAATTATCCAAAAGGCCCAGGCCGCAGATGGACAACTGATAATGCATTGCCTTTCATAGCAGCCGATAGTTTGAAAAATAGAAACTTTGAAAATGGTAAAAACATGTTCATTGCTACAACTTGTAGAGCTTGCCATCAAATACAAGGCGAAGGTGGTGCAACTGGCCCAGATTTGACTCAATTGGGAACACGTTTCTCAGCAAAAGATATGCTTGACGCCATTACAGATCCCGATAAGGCTGTTTCTGACCAATATGCTGCTACTCAATACAGCTTACGAAATGGCAGCTCAGTAGTAGGTAGAATGATCAATGAAGACAAGCTAAACTATTACGTTTCACAAAACCCATACACGCCTGAGGTAATCACAAAGCTACCCAAAAAGAATGTAATAAAAGCCCAATATTCAAAAGCATCTATTATGTTCCCAGGCTTAATCAACAGCCTAAACAGAGAAGAGTTGAAAGATTTAATGGCCTATTTAATGGCAGGTGGTAAAGAAAACAACCCAATGTTCGGCGGAGGGAAGTAGGGTTTCTTTTGTATTTAAAAAAGCCTTTCGAATCAAATTCGAAAGGCTTTTTTTTACTATAACTTCTACGGCAAAACAAACTGCTTCATCCATTTCCAATGCTCACGTGGTGCATCGTAAGTGCGAAAGTTAAATTCATTTGGAAATTTATGAGCGAGATCATCCACAAAAATATGGCGGTATACATTATTGGGTTGACCACTTAGTCCTACATAATCCACATATCGATAGATCTCTTTGGTGCTGTCTGGGTTCATCACAATTTGTGCTGAGCCATGTGCGGGGTTTAAGGCAAAATGGCGAGTCATGGAATGTGAAACATTGTAATTTTTCTCAGCTGGGCGAACAGTCATAGGCAGCTGATTATCAAGCGTATACTCAAAAGTTGAAAGCGGAACCGTAGGGCCAAAGTTACCCGGGCCGTAGTCTTGATTGCCCACCTGAAACAGCATTGGCAATAGCCTTAATGGCATATAGGTGATGTTATCTAAGTAAAAACTACCCGCATTACTACAAACTGCGGCCAAAATATCACTCATTTCCACACCGCATTTACTTGCCATAGAACCTCCATTACTGAAGCCTTCCAAATATACCCTTTTGGGATCTATATTTAGCTGCAATTTTACGGCAGTAATCATATTTTTTAGAAATTTAATGTCATCCAATGGTGTTTGACCAGGGTCAAATATCCATTCGGCATCAGGCACTGTATTCCATTTGGTGGTCCGCTTGTGGCTACCATCATTAATATAAGTGATATCATACCGCCCACTCGATGGAAATACTGTAATTATATTCTCTTCATCACCTAGCTCTTTCCAGCCACTTTCATCATAAAATTTATAACCATTACCCGAAGTGCCATGCAACATTATTACCAATGGAGTTGGATTTGCGGGATTATAACTGATGGGCACATGCACCCAAAACTCTCGTGACACGCCATCCACAGGTATAAAAAATTGATTTGCCCCAATTACTGGGCTGGCACTCAAGGCTTTTATGAGAACCCACATACTGCCATTCCAACCATAATATCCTGAGCCTTCTGGCAAGCTGGCATTTGTATTGAATACCATCAACGAAAGTGCTGGATTGGGAATGGTGACATTATCGGTGATACTTGTAAGGCTAATTCTGGGAATCAAAAGACCTTTATTGTTGCTTTTTACATCTAGAATGGCGGAAGCATCGGGTAGCGCCCCAGTCGCATTTATGCCTACTTGGGCATGCCCAAATTGGCTAATAATTAAAAAAAATAAGAGCAGACTTTCAAGTTTTTTCATTTGAATAATCGGTTAATTTTTCATATAAATTCTCAATTGAAGAACAATTTGAGGTGAATTTAACTTCTGTTTTTCAATTATTTATCTCACAAATAGAAAAAGTTACTATCTGGCCTCACTTATTATACCATCAAAATTTCTTTCATTCAACAAATCAATCTAAAAAGTTCATTTAAGTCCAATTCGAAATAAAAGTACTGGATAATGAGCCCCTTTTATTTCTTCCCTTTGAGAAGGAGATTCGATAAAAAGCAAATTCTATTATTTGGATTAACCTACCATTCAATAAAATTAATTAGGTTTTTAGATATATTAATTTCAAATTAGTGTACAAATAATTCTCAAACCTTTAATTAAAAAATCAAATGAAACTTGCATTCACTACTAAGAAATGGCGCTTCTGTGCCACACTAATTTTTACCTTTATTTCCTATTTCTCTATTTCGCAAACAATTGCTGTGATAGAGTTCATGAAAGTACCCGAAAATGGCGATGCCAACTATATCAAAATGGAATCTGAAATATGGAAACCTATGCACCAAAAATTGGTGAATGATGGCAAATTGCTTTTCTGGGGCCTATATGCGATTCCCTTTCCTGGTGGCACCAATGCTGAATACCAGTATGCTACGGTTCGTCTCTTTAAAGACTTAGCTCAGTCTGGAGGAGAATGGGATTTCGAGAAAGTATTTAAAGCCGTTCATCCCAAAATGGATATCAATGTAGCCACCAAACGCACTCTCGATTCTAGAGATTTGGTTAAAGCCAACAGAATGAGCCAATGGGGAGCCTTTTTTAACGAGGGTAATACCTTTAGCAATAAATTTATGACGGTTGTTTATATCAATGTCAAAGAAGGTAAAAATGCCGAATATCGAAACATAGAAAAAACTATGTGGGAGCCAATGCATCGCATGGAAATGGCGAAAGGAAAGCGTGAAGGATGGCAAGGATGGGCATTAGACATGCCATGGGGTACCAAAAATCATTTTAATCATGTAGCAGTTGATTTTTATAAAGATTGGGCACAATTTACCAAAGTGTTGCCTGAAAGTGATTATATGAATGCGGCGGGCGGCAAAAAATTTGAGGATATAATTAAAGCCACCAATGAAGTAGAATCAGTTTATTTAACTGAGGAGTGGCATTTAATAGATGAAACCAAAAATCCATAAAATTTAAAGTTGTTCAAATAAAAGCCACTTATAGATCAAAGGATTTATGAGTGGCTTTTTTAATTCCCCCTGAAAAAAATCAAGCCAAAAACCACCACCCAATAAAATCTAAGGGCTTATTTTTGCAAATACCTCGATTATAAGTATATTTACAAATAGCCATCTAGTTCTGGATTATTGATTTGATTATGCGAAAACTCGTTTTCCTCTATATATTAGTTGCATTCATAAAAAATTCGTCGGCCCAATCGATCCATCTAATTATGGTGGCTGATGTAGCCGACCCCAACTTTGCAATGGTAAGCAACCGAGGTCAGGCACAAATTACCCAAATATTTGAAACCATTGCTTCTAATCTAAAATACAATTACAATCCCCCCATTTATATTACACGCAAGCAGTTTGATTCAAATACAATTAAAGAAAAAATAACCGCCTTAAAAACCCAGCCCAATGATATTATTGTATTTTTTTATTCTGGAAAAGCCTATTACCCTACCATAAGTAAAAGTGAATATCCTTTTTTT
>JAZKGO010000092.1:0-5347 GCA_040385875.1 Bacteroidota bacterium | reverse complement strand
CCTCCCTATCTGGATTTGCTTTTGCATCAGGTGGCATTCAGCAAGTATTGGCCAATGATATTTTTGAGCTTAGGAAAAAGGTGAAACTGCGCTTTATTGTAGCTTCCGATGCCCATTATGGTCAGCCCAAAACGGATTATGACAATTTTTTAATCAATTCGATTAGTAGAATTAATGAAATTCATGCAGCCTCGCCACTTGATTTTTGTGTAATCAATGGTGATATTATCCATGATAAAAAAGAGTTTTTGACCAGTGCAAAAAGCAGAATTGACCAATTAAAAATGCCTTATTTTGTGACCAAAGGGAATCATGATATGGTTTCAGATGATTATTGGAATGAGGTTTGGAATATGCCGGTGAATCATCAAGTAATTATCAAAAATAATGCAATTTTATTAGGCACTACTTCCAATGAGCAAGGGAAATATCTTTCGCCTAATTTAGATTGGTTGAAAGCTCAGTTAGATCAAAGCAAAAAGAACAAAAATGCGCTCCTTTTTATCCATATTCCACAAGCTAAGTGGACAGTGAATGGAATTGAAACAGCTGAGTTTTTTGAATTGTTAAAAAATTATCCCAACGTTAAAGCCGTTTTTCATGGCCACGAGCACGATCAGGATGGGGTGAAAATGAGAAATGGAGTTCCTTTCATTTTTGATTCACATATTGGAGGCAGCTGGGGTACTGAGTACAAAGGATTTAGAGTGGTTGAACTCATGAAAGACAATTCGATGCTTACCTATATGATGAACCCAACCATAAAACTGAAGGAAGATGTTTTTTAATTTTTTCGAAGAATGAAGAAATGATAAAGATTTTTAGATAAATGAATATATTCTTTGCTATTTGACAAGTTTATTCAACTAACTAATGAGGTGCAATTTCATAGAATAGGGGTTGCAACCCCTATTCTATGAAATATTCAAATAATTCAAACAAACCACTTTATTGATCATTTAGCAATCTTCAAAAGGCATTAATAGCTTCTTTATTATTAAGACTAATGAGATTCTATTAGATGATTACTAGCATTTTAAGATATCATTTTCCTATGAAAAAACACAAACAAAAGATTGAGATAAATAAGCCTGCCACAAATCCAACTATAATTACTTCCTATTCAAATAATTGGCATCAATGGTTGGTAGTGGGTGTTGCCATAGTTTTATACGCCAATACCATTTTACATCAATATACTCAAGACGATGCCATTGTGATTTATGAAAATATTTATACCAAAGCTGGTATTTCTGGTTGGGCGGATATTTTTTCTAAAGACACTTTTGCAGGCTTTTTTAAGGATGAATCGAAACTGAATTTGGTTTCAGGTGGTAGATATAGACCCTTCACTTTGGCTATGTTTGCCATTGAGTATCAATTAGTGGGCAACAATCCTTGGTTGGGTCATTTGATCAACGTACTCTTATTTGGCTTTTTATGTTGGGCGATTTACAAATTTTTAGCCCTTTTGATTTGCAAAAATAACCCTACCGAATCAAAATACTTTTTTATACTTTGTGTTTCTTTGATTTTTGCTGCCCATCCTATTCATACTGAGGCGGTAGCTAATATCAAAGGGAGGGATGAAATTATGGCGATGCTATGCAGTGTTATTTCGTTGTATTATTTGGTTCAATATATTGATAATAAGAAAGTCGGCTTCCTTTATTTCTCCATATTTTCCTTTTTTGTGGGCTTACTATCGAAAGAGAACACCATTACATTTTTAGCAATTGCCCCCTTAGCTATTTATTTTTTCAGAAATTTTTCACTAAAAGAATCAATTCTAAAATCTGCAATATTGTGGGTTCCAGCCATTATATTTTTGATTATTCGAACAGTCATAGTAGGCAATAGTTTAGGCACCCCACCATTGGAATTGATGAATAACCCATTCCTGAAATACGAGGCTGGTATTTATGTACCTTTTAGTTTTAATGAAAAATTAGCTACCATTTTTTATACTTTAGGCAAGTATTTACAATTGCTGTTTTTCCCGATTCAGCTTACACACGACTATTATCCTAGACATATTGATAAGATGAGTTTTGGGGATATCTCAGTGATAGCGAGCTTATTTATTTATATTTTGATGGCCTACTTTGCCTACAAATCATTTAAAACTAAAAATGTTTTGAGTTTTGGTATCCTCTTTTTTCTGATTACGCTCTCTATAGTTTCCAATTTAGTTTTTCCAATCGGCACCAATATGTCGGAACGCTTTGTGTTTATGCCCTCACTTGGTTTTGCTATTGTGATGGCTTATTTTATGCAAAAATATTTATATGAAAAGTTTGGTAAAGTATTGTTTGTTAGTACTTTAGGAATTGTATTGTTATTATTTTCCTATAAAACTTTTACAAGGAATCTTGTTTGGGAATCAGATTTTAAGCTTTTCACAACTGATGTAAAAACTTCTACCCAATCAGCAAAAATATTGAATGCCGCTGCTGGAGCATTAAGTGTAGAATCAGTAAAGGAAACTGACCCTACAAAAAAAGAAGAAATGTTGCAGGAGGCATTAACTTATATCAACAAAGCCTTGGAAGTGCATCCAACCTATAAAAATGCTTATTTTATTAAAGGTAATATTTTGAATTATTTGAAAGATTATGATAATTCATTAGTTGCCTACCAAAAAGCATTGGACTTCGATCCTAATTTTGTAGATGCCAAACGGAACTATGCGATAACCCTTCGGGACGCTGGTCGAAAAGCAGGCGAAATAGACAACAATTTTCCAAAAGCTGAAAGAATGCTTTCAAAAGCCGATAGTTTATTACCCAACGACACCGAAACTTTACGTCTTTTAGGGATTATCAATGGTACGAAGGGCAATCATCAAAAAGCCATTAGTTATTTTGAAAAAGTAGTGCAACTAGAACCTAATAATTCGATTGCATTATTGAACCTTGGTCAGGCTTATAGCAATATTGGCAATTCGGATTTGGCTCAAAAATACACCCAAAAAGCCAAGCAGTTGAACCCCAGTCTTGAAAAATAATTCTCAAAAAAAATCTTTTGAATTTTTATTTCCGATAATCCAAAGCGGGTTTTCTGTTACCTAAAAGTGCTTCATATTTAAAGTCTGGACCACGTTTTTGTAGCCATTCTGCTTTGGCTTTTTCAATGATTGTTTGATCTTTAAATAAGTCTAAAGCGGTGCATGCCAATGTTTTAGCCGCCACAATCATTCCTTTTTGACCTATACTCATGCCACTTGCAGCTGTCGATTGCCAGCTATGTGCGGATGTGCCTGGCACCCAAGTAGCCGTTTGCAAGCCAATGGTTGGTACAGCCCAGCTTACATCACCAACATCAGTCGAGCCACCGCTTGTTGCACTTGCATTATCGGTTTTGAAGTCCTTGATTTTCCCTGCATTTTCAATTGGCATTTTTTGTTCACCGAGCGTTTGGCTTAATTTTTCCGCAAAAATTTTATCAGTTTCTGAATAGTTCAAGCCGCCTACCAAAGTCAAGTTTTGGTGCATGGTTTCCGCCAAAGTATTATTGGGCAAAATATTAAAAACTCCACCCAAAATCTCCCAATCAACTTTTGTGCCTGTGCCCATAGCCGCACCTTGAGCAGCCGCCTCAATTCTGCTCCAAATGCTTTTCACTATGTCACGGTCTTTATGGCGAGCATAATAATACACCTCAGCAAAGGCTGGCACCACATTCGGCGCATCGCCACCTTTTGTAATCACATAATGAATTCGAGTGTCTTGCGGAATATGCTCACGCATCATATTCACCATATAATTCATGGATTCAACGCCATCCAAACCCGACCGACCACGTTCTGGAGAAGCAGCTGCATGGGAAGCGATGCCACGAAATCGAAATTTTGCGTTCACATTTGCAAGCGATGTACCTGCATCAGCACTGTTTTGATTACCAGGATGCCAGTGCAAAACCACATCTACCTCATTAAAAAGCCCCTCACGAACCATGTACACTTTTCCTGCACCGCCCTCTTCGGCTGGACAACCGTATATCTTTATCGTGCCTTTTTGGCCGGTAGCCTTCAGCCAGTTTTTTACTTCAATTGCCGCCGCCGCCGATGCTGTGCCAAACAAATTATGGCCGCAACCATGGCCTCCACGCTGCCCAATAATCGGTTTTAACTCAGGCAATGCCTCTTGTGAAAGGCCAGGTAGGGCATCATATTCGCCCAAAATACCGATTATTGGCTTACCTTCGCCATAAGTGGCCACAAAAGCAGTAGGGATTCCAGCCACTCCAGCTTCAACAGTAAATCCTTCTTTTTTCAATAAATCTTGTAAAACGATTGACGACTTTTCTTCCAAATAACCCAGTTCGGCAAAGTCCCAAATTTGTTTTGAAATAGCAGAGTATTCATTGAATCTACCATCGATATTGGCTATAACTGTCTTTTTATCAATGTTTTGTGGGATTGCTTCTTTTGTTTTTTTCTTTTGTGAATAGGTGCAAAAAGAAATTGATAGGGCTGTAAATAATATAATTCTTCGCATTGATTTTTTAGTTTAAGAAATGAAGTCTTTTTGAAAATTAAAGATAAATGATATTGTATGAAAATTTAAAGGATAAGACTTTATTTTTATTCCCAAAATTGCAATATTTTTTTTGCTCAATTAAATGTGATTATAAATTTTATGAAAAACGTTGGCAGCGTTTTAGTAGCTGCCAACGTCGATTTTTTGTAGGTTCTATTTGTGGCTCAGATGCTTTATAACCCGAAATCTATAAGTAAAAAGCGCCTAATTTTGGCATATTTATCCTATCAGTTCCATCTTGGATTTGCAATAATAATAAAAAGAAAAAACAAAAAATATAATAGGCTAGGAATTGCCAAAATACCCGGCACCCATTTAGCGGCTATGAGATTATTGCTCTTTTTTAGCATATAACTACCTAATAATAAGGCAATTGGTATTATTACAAGTAACGCCCAAATGCCGGCATTTGCACTCGAAATAGACCCATCACCCAGCCCGATTACAAAAAAATGCAGAATTACAGCTGTGGCAATGGCATCAATCGCCCAAAGTGTCCAGAAAAAAATCATCGTTAAATTTTTTATATTTTGTGATTAAAAATGTTTTCAGAATAGCTGATACTTTAGTTTTTAGTCATTAATTATCAGCACTTAATTTTAATTATTGTTCTATCGATGATAATAATAGATTTTCAAAATCGTCGGTTTTATTTATTTTTTTAAAATAAAGCTTACTAAGTTGTTAATATTTAAAATTGAGCGGTATTTTTTTAGGCTCAAATGTTTAACAACTTATTATCACTTTACTTTATTTATTGATTTTCAGTTCGATATAAAATGAAATTTTTGTTTTGTACAATTTAG
>JAZKGO010000091.1:0-2247 GCA_040385875.1 Bacteroidota bacterium | reverse complement strand
TTCAATCATTGAGCCCCAATAACTTTTCTTTCAACTCTTTTAATTCATTTTGAACCAACGCTGCTTCAGCCATTGCGGTTTGTAATTTGGTTTCAAAAGTTGCTTTTTCTGATTGAAGTTGCTTTAAAGTTAAATCTATATTATTTTTTTTCGCTTCAAATTCCTTTAGTTTGTTTTCAAGTACTTTTTTTTCATTTGTCGACTCAATTGAATTTGTTGAAGGTTCATTTTCGTCAAAATTGGTATCATTCTTTGACGCTCCCACTTCCTGAAAACCAACTATTAGCTTGGTATTATTTAAGCTATTCTGAACCTCTTTGCGATCTTTTTGACTGAATCGATTGTATTTTTTATCAATCAAATCACTGTTGTATCGGATGAGTTTCTCTAAGTTAATATGATTGTCCATCGCAAAAGTTGAAAGAGTTTTGTGGTTGGAATAGGTAACATAAATGGGTTCTTTGTCAGATTCAGGTCTTGTATTTTTCCTTCTAAAAAATAGCCATAAAATAACCCCAATGACTCCTAAAGTCAAGATACTGAGTAAAATTATTTGATTGGAGGTCTTACTTTCTTCTTTTATAGGGGAAGGTGAATTTCCCAAGACACTTTTTTTATTATCTGCAGTAATTGCTCCTCCAATATTTTTATTGGCATCATTAAATTTTGTGAGTTTATCTAAAGAATAATAAATGGTAGGGCTGTTCGGTATGATGAGGCGAAAAGATTTGCCAAATTTGGCAGTATCTAAGTCTATTGAGGTGTTTATTGGGGTGACTTTAAATTTCTCGGAAACCAATCTGATTCCATTGCCGGTCTTACTTATTGAACTTAAATCTATGTGAATTAAACCTACATCTTTTGACTTGATAAAATTATCCTTCAATGAAGTTTTATCGTCAGGGCTTTTTTGAAGTTTATCAACACTTGTCCCAACGTTTAGAGTATCAGAACCAGCAATAAAGTAGAAAGGTAATTTGTCTTTTGTCTCTTTTAAAAGGGCATAAATTTCACCTTTATAAAATCTCTTCCCTTCCAATTCTTTGTCTTTGTTGAACTTTACGTATCCATTTTGTGCTTTCAGACTAAGGGTAGCAATCAATAGCAATAGAATTGAGAAAAGTCTCTGTATATTATGTTTCATTTTATAATTAATGTGGAATTTCTTCGGCAATTTTTGATATTTCAAATCGGCCACATCTATTTTGCAGATTTGGAAAATGTCATTTAATACAAAAATAAAACCTTTTGGTATAAAGAAAAAATGAAAATATATACAGAATGTATATTATCGATTCAAACTAGTAGATTATTTTGAATGGAAATATGGTGTTATGAGCTTGTTTGGAAAAACTATTTGGATGTTATGTTTAAACTAACTTTTTGTTTAAACTAAAATTCCACAAAAAAAGCCTCACAATCGCTTGATTATGAGGCTTTTAAGAAGTGGAGAATATCGTCCCGAAAGCATTCGGGAAAGGCAAGTACTCTAGCCATCCCGAAACCGTTCGGAAGAGCTAATCAAATATTCAATATATTTTCTACTTTTTTTATTTTTGATTTCTTTTTCCCTTTTCATCGCTAGCTCCCTACTTTCGAATGCTTCGCTATATTTAATTTGCCAATCATTTGCCCTAGAGGTGTAAGTTGAAAATCCTTCATTATGCTGTTTTAATCCCACATAGATATCCTCTGAGTAACCAACATAGTACTTGTCTATTTTTTTCGATAAAATAATGTATACCGTATATTGCATAAATATTAAACAAAAAATCCTCACAATCATTTGATTATGAGGCTTTTAAGAAGTGGAGAATATCGTCCCGAAAGCTTTCGGGAGAACCGATGACCCCTTTCCCGAAAGCATTCTGGACAGGCAAGTACTCTAGCCATCCCGAAACCGTTCGGAAGAGCTAATCAAATATTCAATATATTTTCTACTTTTTTTATTTTTGATTTCTTTTTCCCTTTTCATCGCTAGCTCCCTACTTTCGAATGCTTCGCTATATTTAATTTGCCAATCATTTGCCCTAGAGGTGTAAGTTGAAAATCCTTCATTATGCTGTTTTAGTCGCACATAGATATCCTCTGAGTAACCAACATAGTACTTGTCTAGTTTTTTCGAGAAAATAATGTATACCATATATTGCATAAATATTAAACAAAAAAGCCTCACAATCATTTGATTATGAGGCTTTTAAGAAGTGGAGAATATCGGATTCGAACCGATGACCCCTTGCCTGCCAG
>JAZKGO010000090.1:12283-17834 GCA_040385875.1 Bacteroidota bacterium | reverse complement strand
TTTTGTTCGATTTTGTCGAAACATTTTCAGTATGTCTTCTAAAATAATTAAGTCGGTCATTCATTCTACTTACCTTGGTGTTTGCGATTAATTGTACCCAAAATAGCCAATCGCCAGTAAACTTAAATGAATTAATTAACTGAAAATCAACCGATTGAATCAACTTTTTTCTAAAAATAGCTGAACTTGCATTGTAGATTAAGCAGCCTTTTGTAAATTCATTTACGATTAAATCACTTCCACTTTCTATAAAACCAATGTTTTCGTGGTCTGGCTTTTCCAAAATATCATTCTGGTTATCTACCCAAATCGAGGAGCAAAATGAAACGCCAATTGAAGTATCTTTTTCCAAAATAGCTAAATGCTTCAATAAAAAATCATTGTCTGCATAATCATCACTTTCAGCCAACCAAATATATTTACCCTTTGCACGCTCTATTCCTTTTTGCCATTGAATAAAAGGCGAACCACTGTTTTGCTCATTCCGATGAACATAAGTGACTTTAGGATTTTGAGTGTATTGTTGAGCAATTTCCCAACTATCATCTGTCGAGCAATCGTCCAGAATAAACACCTCAAAATCCGTAACCGTCTGATTAAGAATACTTTCCATCCTTTGCTTCAGATACTTTCCATGATTATAGCAAGGCACTATTACAGAAACTATTGGCATTTTATTTGATTAATAATTTAGCTAACTACCCTTTTTAATGCTTCTAAAAATTGTCGACCAAATTTACGGCAAGGCTCCAAATGATTCCCCTCAGCCCATTCATTCCATGCATTGATGAAAACAATTTGTTCGCCCTCATTTAATTTTTTAGCCTCCTCAATTGCTTCAATCAGCGATTCCTCAAATATTTCAACAGATTGGTCTTTCAAAACAATTGCTTTATCTCCACGACGGGCCGTATTGTCAAAACCCACCAAAACACATGGAAATCCAGGATATTTTATCTGTAGATTTTTGATTCGATCTTTATAATATTGATAGGTATACGCTCTTAAGCTAGAACTAAAAATACCATTCAAAGTATTTCTTATTAGTTTTTTAATGGTCGGCCCCTCAATCATAAACTCAGATAAAACTTGCAAGCGAGGTTGAAAATGAAGGGCATGATCAAAACCCAACTCATAGGGATTTACATCCATACTATGTGAATTAGAAGCCACAAAATACGGTTTTAAAATTCCATTTTCCTTAGCTACTTCTTCAAAAATCTGAATAGTTTTTTGAGGATTGGGTAAATCAAAAGGTTTATAAATGATAAAAACAGGCCTACCATTTATTTTGATATAACGCTCATCCTTAAACGATTGAATCAACCATTTGGCATGTTCCAAATCATCTTCATGACTATATTCTTGCTTGATTAACACCTCTTTTTCCTCACCCATCCACCTTCGTGACCAAGTTTCATTGGCCCAAAAATAGCAAAAAGGAAAATCAGGCTTTTTATTCACCAATAACTGGTCAATAGGCTCTTTCAATAAACGCTTTCCACTAAACCAGTAATGGTAATAGCAGAATCCGTCAATACCATATTCTTTTGCAAGCTGCGCTTGTTCATCAAGCGTTTCTGGTAGCCGCATATCATAAAATCCCAAATCCGCTGGTAATTGAGGCTGGTCATGATTCCTAAAAAGTGGCTTTGATTTAGCCACATTAGTCCACTCGGTAAATCCTTTACCCCACCACTCATCGTTTTCAGGATTAGGGTGAAATTGAGGTAAATTAATGGCTAATATTTTCGGTTTTCCCATTTTATGTTTTAATCTCATGAATGAGTTTGAATCTCATTCTATGCAATTTATATTATCTTGGTTAGTTTTTGAACTTCAAAAAATGAACGTTTAAATTTATCCTTTTCCTTAAGAATAGTCTCACAAAATCCTGCATTTCTAGCAGTTATTTTTTCAAAATTAGCCTTCGTCATTTTTCCTGATTTGTATTTAAAATAGCCAAAAAATAAGGCAATTTTTTTTCCTAAGTAATTGATATACCATAATTTACGAAAAAAATATTTAAAATCAGAACCCGTAAATCTCTTATCATAAACTAATTTATAGGGCAATAAAAACACATCAGTCACACCAAACCCATAAGTCATTTTCAGGAATCGCTCCCATGAAATTCTACTTTTGGGCATATAGTGAATAAAGTGTAATTCATTGGTGTAAAAGGTTTTATAGCCTAAAAGTCGGGCTGCTTGACATAGTTCAGTATCCTCTCCTGGAGCCTGGCTATCCCCTATTCTCCCGCTCAATTGCGCTTGCCAATTTTGTTCTTTCAGATTTGCAAATATTTCTTTTCGGATGCACATTCCAGCAGTAGGTAAATTGGCATCAAAAGTGGTGTCTAATAATGCTTGATTAGGATACAACGAACCGATAGCATAAGCCTCTTTTTCCGTCTCAAACCAATCTGGAGGAGTCGCTTCAAACTCACCCGTACCACCACAGCCCAATATTCCAATTTCCTCATTTTGCATCAATTCAAGTACTTTTTCAATCCAATTAGATGCCACACGATTGTCGTCATCCACAAAACAAATGATGTCATATTGTGCGGCTTCTACCCCTTTAAATCTTGCAAAAGCAGTTCCAGGCCTATTTTCATGAATAATTTTGAAACGATCAATATTCGCTTTTGAAGCCAAATTTTGCGCCATTTCTACAGTATTATCAGAAGAGTTATTATTGACAAAAATGATTTCCCAAGGGTTATTACCCGTATATTTTTGTGAAAAAAGGCAATGAAGTGTAGGCTCAATTATAGTTGCACTATTGTAACTTACTACTATAATTGAAATTCCAAACATTAGAATAATACAAAAAAGGGTTATTTAAGACAGATTCAGTCAATGACTATAATTTTATTCTATCTTTGTGATAGATCTAGCACCAAATCTTATGGTGAATCTGATTTGAAGCAAAATTTTATTTCATTTTTTTTCTTCTGTAAAATTAGGAAAAAAAATCAATTATATGGATTATTTGTCAAGGTATAGCGTAAAGGAAGTCATCAAACCATTATCTGAGCGAAAGCCAATTGAGCTTGAGGCTGAAAAAATACCGAAAATATCAGTTATTACTGCCTCATTTAATCAAGGTCAATTCTTGGAACGCACAATTTTGAGCGTAATCAATCAAAACTATTCCAATACTGAGTTCATAATTATTGATGGTGGCTCAACTGATAACACACTTGAAATAATTGAAAAATACAAAAATTATATCACTTATTGGGTTTCTGAAAAAGATAATGGTCAATCCGATGCCATCAATAAAGGTTTTAAAATAGCCACTGGCGACCTGCTCTGTTTTCAGAATTCTGACGATTTATTTTGCTTGAACTCATTCAAATTGTTATCAGCTTTTTATAAAATAAATCCTAATTTTGATATATACTTCGGTGATTTACTTTTTGTAGATGCCAACGATGATACTTTAGAAATATTAAAAACTTCTAATTTTGATATACGTTCACAGATTTTAGAAGGAATGCAGGTCTTTAACCAATCAATGTATTTTAAAAAATCTTTGGGTGAGGAACATGGCTATTTGGATGAAAGTTTAAGATTTGTTTTGGATTATGAAAACATTTTAAGGTGGGCACAAAATGGTGCTAAATTAGCAAAAATCAGACATTTGATGGGTGCTTTCAGGATTCATGAGGATGCTAAGACCAATAACCTTCAGGATGTGAGAAGAACCGAACATGAAGCAGTGAAAGCAAGGTATTTCAATTTGCTTTTTCCTAATAAAAGGCCTTCAAAATTGGTTTACTTATTATTGAGAGTAAAAAAGCTGCTCTATTTTATTTTAAATTCAGATTTTGGATACATTAAGTATCGATATTCATTGAAAAAATGAAGTTAAAAATACAAGCATTTGGGATTACAATGTTGCTTTTTGGCAGCCCGATCATCCATTTTTTTAGGGATTTTATGGGAGTATTGCCAAAGACACCCCTGATAATGCCTGTATTCTCGGTGCTTTTTTTTGGAATGATTTTTATTACATTCGATAGTTTCAAAAGACTTTATAAGCCTAATTTTAACATTTCAGTGATGGCTTGGTGCTTTTTGGGCTATTCGATGTTCTTGGCGACCATTTCTGATTATACTCGAAAACCAGCCCTTGAGGCGTTCAATTACGCTTTCCTTATCATTTATTTTTACATCTTATGTGGGGTACATAAAAACGTAGCCAAAGAGATGATCCCGATTGTGATTTTGGTAACTCTGTTTGACAATTTAGCCCTTCTAGTGGCCTTTATCCGAAATCCTTTCACACAAATTGGGCAAAGAGCCATTATTTCGGATGCTGGTTGGGGTGAAGGCGCTGGTAACCCAAGCTTATATTCATTTATGGCCTTTACAGGTATTATTGCCTCAATTATCTACTTCAACCGAGCGAAAGTAATCTGGAAAATCATTGCGATAGGTACTGTCCTGACTTCCATAGCCGTTATTTTAATGACTATGATTAGAGCCACAATGATCACACTTGTGCTTTGCGTACTATTCTATTTGTTCTTTAACGCTAAATCTTTTTTCAAAAAAAGTAAAATTGGAGCTTGGTACAATTATGGTTTTTCAAAAAGTAATTTCATATTGTTTTCAATGGTCATTTTCTTAGGTATTGGACTTCTCCTTTTTATCAATCCAAAGATTCTGAATAGTCTATTGACCTATGTAGAAAACTCCTCTAGAACGCTTACTCACGTAATAGATACGGTTTTCCAAAGTGGTGATAGTAAACCGCAACATGTGGATCCCTCAGCCGCAAACAGATTAACCACTTTCAATTATTCTGTGGATATGCTGATTGAAGACCCGATAAAAATGATTTATGGATTTGGTTATCGGTTTTTGTATGTGGACATTCCCCTCATGCAGGTATTCTTAGAAGAAGGAATAATTGGCTTAACCCTTATTTTGATGTTCCATTATTTTATTATCAAAAACATATCCTTAGCCGTACAAGTATCTAATAATCAATGGATTATGCTATTGGTTTATTATTATTTATTGTTATTACTCACCTCTCTTACACGAGGTGAACCTTATGACCCCTATTTTTGGAATTATTTTTTGACTATTGCTCGTTTTTTAAAGCCTGAGGATATGATTGTGAATTTTGAAAACAATAAACGCTCAGGAGTTTTGCTTCCAAATTATAATTAAATGACCTTTCCACGCCAAAACAATTTTGATTTAATTAGGCTTTTTGCGGCTTTACAGGTTCTGGTTTATCACTTATTAAACCATTTCAAAGTACTGGATATTATTCCTTTTCTACCAGAGGTTTTAAATCAGTTTCCAGGAGTACCCATTTTCTTTTTTATAAGTGGTTTCTTGATTACCTCATCCTATAATAACCCAAACTCAACTTTAAAAACTTATTTTAAAAATCGTTTTTTAAGAATCTACCCAGCACTTTGGGTATGCCTGCTATTTACAATTATTTTATTGTTTCTTTTCAATGAAATCGAATGGGGCAATTTTTCATTTTATGCATGGATTATTGCTCAAATGACTTTTTT
>JAZKGO010000090.1:10249-12183 GCA_040385875.1 Bacteroidota bacterium | reverse complement strand
ACCTCCGTCATTTGTAATTTATATTTTTTTATGGTGGGTCTGTTTTTCTATTACAATTTTGATAAAATCAAATTCATTTTCGAGGGAAAAGCCATTCTCTGGATTATCCTTTACATCTTATTTTTTTCTTATTTCGCTATTTATAAACAAGCCTACTTAAACCCCTATTTTTACAATATCTATTCATTAATAGCCCTATTAATGTTAGCTATTACCACTTTTTCAATTGCATTTACCTCCACTCATTTGGCTGAAAAGCTTTTGAAACACAATGATATTTCTTATGGAATTTACATTTATCATATGCCTGTCATAAATACAGTAATTGCATTAAATATTGGTGGAACTGTATTCAAGCTCTTGATTTCATCGATAATTGTGATTAATTTAGCTATATTATCATGGATTTTCGTTGAAAAAAGGGCGATTAGACTAAAAAAGGCAACTGTTTAGTTTTCAGCACATAACCAATTTTCAATTACGATTTTTGACTAAATAGGAAATAGAGATTCAAATTCTAAAAGAGAAATGATGGCCGAGGTTACCAATGTAAATTATGATGAAAGTAGCATTCGCTCACTCGACTGGCGGGAGCATATTAGGTTGCGGCCAGGTATGTATATAGGTAAGCTGGGCGATGGCTCCTCTGTCGACGATGGGATTTATGTATTAGTAAAAGAAATTATTGACAATTCCATCGATGAACACATGATGGGACATGGCAAACAAATTGAAATAAAAATATCAGAACATAAAGTGGAGATTCGTGACTTTGGTCGTGGGATTCCGTTGGGCAAAGTGATTGATTGTGTGTCCAAAATAAATACGGGCGGCAAATATGATTCAGGTGCTTTTCAAAAATCAGTAGGATTGAATGGCGTGGGTACCAAAGCTGCAAATGCTCTTTCTCAATATTTCAAAGTACAATCATTCAGAGATGGACAGACTAAATGGGCAGAGTTTGATAAAGGTAAATTGATCGCCGAATCAGCTGATTTTGAGACTACTAATCAAAAAAATGGAACCAGTATTATATTTGAACCTGATAATTCCATTTTCAAAAATTACCATTTTATTCCACAATATTTAGAAAACCAAGTTTGGAATTATGCCTATTTGAATGCGGGTCTAGTACTTAATTTCAACAATCAAAAATACATTTCTCAGAATGGCCTTTTAGATTTATTAAGAAAAAAAGCCAATGAAGAGGAAGCCCGTTATCCAATTATTCATCTAAAAGGAACGGATATCGAGATGACAATGACCCATTCCAATCAATATGGAGAAGAATATTATTCATTTGTAAACGGCCAAAATACCACACAAGGAGGCACCCATTTACAAGGATTTCGAGAGGCGATTGTGAAAACAATCAGAGAGTTTTATAAAAAGGATTTTGATCCCTCAGATATTCGTGGTTCCATAATCGCCGCCATCGCTATCAGAGTGCAAGAGCCTGTTTTTGAATCGCAAACAAAAACTAAGTTAGGCTCCACAACCATAAGCCCAGACCCTGAATCTCAGTCAGTTAAGAGCTTCATAGGTGATTTTATTAAGACAAATCTTGATAATTATCTGCATAAAAACCCAGCCATTGCCGATGCCATGCTGAAACGAATTTTGCAAAATGAACGAGAGAGAAAAGAGATTGCTGGTATCAAAAAACTAGCCAATGAACGAGCCAAAAAGGCCAATTTACATAATAAAAAATTACGGGATTGTCGGGTACATTATACAGATGAAAAAGCAGAAGAAAGGTATAATAGCACCCTTTTTATTACTGAGGGTGATTCGGCAAGTGGTTCTATTACTAAATCAAGAAATGTACAAACGCAAGCCGTATTTAGTTTAAGAGGTAAGCCTCTCAACTGCTTTGGTTTGACTAAGAAAATTGTGTATGAAAATGAGGAGTTCAATCTCCTACAACATGCGCT